>JANOQU010000516.1:0-15067 GCA_031422355.1 Actinomycetes bacterium | reverse complement strand
GAGGGGGAGAGTTCGGCTGAGGTCTGCGAGGGCGACGTCTGGGTCAACGACCTTGATCGTGGTCATACCCATCGCCGCTGCGGGCTTGAGATTGATTCCGAGGTCGTCGAGGAACACACACTGCGCTGGTTCGACGTCGAGTAGTTCGCACGCGATCTCGTAGAAGCGCGGCTCTGGTTTGCGGACACCGACCTTGCTGCTTTCCACCACAGCGTCGAAGCGAGCCATGATGCTGGCGATAGCGGCAGTCCGCTCGTCGACGACAGAGTCGCCGGTCATGTTCTCGCCGACCACGTTGTTCGTCAGGCAAGCGGTCTTGTACCCGGCTGCCCGCACAGCATCGAGTGCTGCAACCATTCGCGGGCGGACCTCGCCCGAGAGCAGAGCCAGAACATCGCTGCCTCTGACCCGGTAGCCGAGCGCGTTGGAATCATCGGCAAAAGCTTGGTCGAAGTCCTTTGGGCTGAGCTCATTGCGTTCCAACAATGCCCATGCATTCGAGTGAGGGTTCGTCGAGTTGACCGTCCGAATGAAGTCGTGAGGAAGCCCGACGCGAGCTTCATAGTGGTTGAAAGCCTCGAACGGACTGGACAGGATGACCCCGCCGAAGTCCCACAACACAGCGGTGAACACGAGACGATCGTAGATGCAGGCCGATCGAGATGCTTGACTGACAGTGTTATGCCTCAACACGTCATCGTCGACGGATCGAATTTGGCCACTGAGGGCCGAACCCTTCCCAGTCTCAAACAGCTCAACGAAGCCATCGCCTCGTACCGAGAAGACCATCCAGGCGTTTTGATCACTGTTGTCGTGGATGCCACGTTTGGGCATCGCATCGACACGGCCGAAGGTGCCGAGTTCGAACGGGCAATCGAGACGAATGCCTTCGTCGCCCCACCGGCGGGCGCCGTCGGGCGCGGAGACGGCTTCATCCTCAGTATCGCTCAGAAGGCGAACGCATCGATTCTGTCGAATGACAGTTATCAGGAATTTCACGGCGAATACGCGTGGCTTTTCGACGAGGGGCGCTTGATCGGCGGCAAACCTGTTCCCCACGTTGGCTGGGTCTTCGTCAACCGCGTTCCAGTCAGGGGCCCGATCAGTCGGCGGTCGGTGAAGGAGCAAAAGATCGTCGACAAGGCGCCGGGCAGATCCGCTGGCCGCGGACGCGGCCGGACAGCGGCGTCGTCTGATATGCCTCCCGCAATCTCCGCCGACGGTCCAATGCCGGTACCGAAGTTGCCGCCACCGGGCGCCACGCTCGCCGGTTCGCGTCGCGGTCGTGGTACCAAGGCTGAGGTTGAACCAGCAGCGTCCGCCGAGTTGGAGGGACGCTCGCCGGAGCCGTCGACGGGTCGATCGACTGGTTCACGCTCAACCGGCCAGCGCCTGGCTGCGAGCAGAGAGCCGCGCCAGCCGGTGACGCCACCGAAATCGGTGAACGATCTGCTGGCGTTCCTCTCGTTCGTCGAACACTTCCCAGTCGGCACGGCGGTCACCGCAATCGTTGAGACATACTCCTCGCACGGCGCCTACGTGGCAATCGGTGATGCCAAGGGCTACGTACCACTTCGCTTGATGGCCGACCCAGCGCCACGGAGTGCGAGAGAAGTGATGGCGATTGGCGAGACGGTCACGCTGGTCGTGGCCAGCTTCGGAGCCGCCAGGCGCAGTATCGATCTGGCTGTTCCGGCAATGGCCCCGCCTGCACCACCCACAGCGGCGCCAAAGGTCCGACGGGTCACGAACAAGGCTGCCGCAGTCGTCGAGGCTGCGCCGTCTAAGTCGAAGCCACCAAAGCCGGCCATGTCCAAGTCGACTGCGCCGAAGTCGACGACCCCGAAGTCGCCTGGGCCCAAGTCTGCTGCGCCCAAGTCTGCTGGGCCCAAGTCGGCCACGACAGAGCCGGCCACGACAAAGCCGGCAACGACAAAGCCGGCAACGACAAAGCCGGCAACGACAAAGCCGGCAACGACAAAGCCGGCAACGACAAAGACGGCAACGACAAAGGCAACTACAGCAAGGGCAACCGCGCCGAGACCCGCGAGTGCATCGACGCCGAGACGGGCGGCCAAGGCTTCAGCGACTTCGCCAATCGAGTCGATCGGCACGGCGACGGGCGTCGCCAAGACAATGACCCAGCCGCCGTCTTCCAAAAAGCCCGGACGCTCTCGAGCGGGGACCCCGCCAACCACGTTCGACACCGTGTTCGCTGACGACCCGCCCATCCAAGCGGCTCCGCTGCAGGCGGCTCCACCGAAATCGGCCGATCGGGCGGCTGACGCAACGAGGACGGCGCTGGCCGCGCAACCGGTGCCTGCCAAGGCATCGATGCCAACGCGTCGGTCCAGGACAACCCGTGCCACCGCCACCCCAGCCGTCGCCGCGCAGTCCAACGATGACCAGGCCGACGCAAAGCCTGCCAAGCGCAAGACCGGCAGGCGTTGAAGGCCGTGCGGATCGCGACGTGGAACGTCAATTCGTTGAAGGCTCGGCTGGAACGCGTCGAGCAATGGTTGGCAGACGTACAGCCCGACGTTCTCTGTATGCAGGAGACCAAGCTAAGCGACGATGCCTTTCCGGCGCTCACGTTCCAGGCAATGGGTTACGAATCCGCTCACCACGGGCAAGGCCAATGGAACGGGGTCGCGATCTTGTCCAAGGTCGGCCTCGACGACATCGTTGCCAACTTTGCTGACGGCGAGGCCCCTGATGCCGAGGCTCGGCTGATCACCGCTCGTTGTGGTGGGGTCCGGATCACCTCTGTGTACGTCCCCAACGGCCGAGCAATCGATCACGACCACTATCAGTACAAGCTGGCATGGTTGGCACGCCTGCGAGCCCACGTTGCTGCCTCGTCGTCACCGAGTGATCAGGTCATGGTCACCGGCGATTTCAACATCGCTCCGGATGACCGGGACGTCCTCGATCCTGCCAAGCTCGTCGGTGCCACCCATGTCAGCCAGGCCGAACGCGACGAGTTGGAGCGGTTGTGCGGGTGGGGAATGACCGACGTGTTCAGGGCTCGCTACGACGATGCCAAGCTCTTCTCCTGGTGGGACTACCGGGCGGGTGACTTTCACATGGGTCGCGGGATGAGAATCGACCTGATCCTTGCGACGCAGTCGGTCGCAGACCGGGCCACGTTTTGCATCGTGGATCGAAACGCCCGCAAGGGTACGTTGCCGAGCGACCATGCTCCGGTCATCGTCGATCTGGCCGACGCACCATGAGCGAAGCGTCTTCGAGCGACACGAATCCACTTCCGAAGGACCATCCATTGGCAGGTGTCGACGGACCGGTCACGATGCGTGAAGCGCTGAACGAGCGCTTGTCGAGTGGACACGTGGCGACCGGTGCCCGCGCAGATCTGGCGCGGGCGATGCGCCAGATCATCGACGCAATGATGCGCAGCACCGCCGACGATCCAAAGATGGTCTCGGCGGCAGAGATGGTCGGCGAGGCAGCGGCGTTGCTTCGCGGGCCTGACGGCGAGCGAACCTACAACGCAGTCGCAGAAGGATCACTGACAGACGGACGTGAGAGTTTCATCGACTTCAGCCCATTCATCGGCGAACTCAATCCCCTTGCCCCGCCGATCAATGTTCGGTTCAGCGAGCAGGACTTCGTTACCGGAACGGTGGTCTACGGCGCTGCCTACGAAGGTCCGCCTGGGTGCGTGCACGGCGGCTTCATCGCAGCAGGGTTCGACGAGATTCTCGGTTTCGCTCAGGCGTTCTCCGGGCGCCCCGGTATGAC
Organism: Actinomycetes bacterium; assembly: GCA_031422355.1. Taxonomy (GTDB): domain Bacteria; phylum Actinomycetota; class Acidimicrobiia; order Acidimicrobiales; family Ilumatobacteraceae; genus WLMZ01. Next base: position 11,305 of record JANOQU010000516.1, on the reverse strand, counting down.
GGGCAACCTGGACATTTCGTATCGCTCACCGACCCCGCTTGGCTCCGAGGTGACGTACGTCGGTCGCCTCGACCGGATCGACGGGCGCAAGATCTACGCGAGCGCAACCCTGCATCACGGCACGACGTTGTGCGCACAAGCAACCGGTCTGTTCATCTCGATGAAGCCAGAGGTGTTCGAACGCCTGCTCGAGATCCGGCTCAGTGCAGTTGCCCGGACAGCGGTCCAGCCGCCGTCGCCGTCGTCGTCGCCGTCGTAGTAGTCGGTTGATCCTCGACTGCCCGGTTGAGCGCTGTCAGGAGTCGCGGCGCAACTCGCTGGGCGGCGATCGGTCCGAGATCGGTGAGCGCAGCGACGGCGTCAACCGTCGAAGGCCGAAGCTGAGCCACCGCCCGCAAGGATTCATCCGAGCAGATCGTGACGGGGTCGACCTGAGCTGCCTTTGCCGCGCGGCGGCGCCAGTCGACGAGGGCGGTGTACACCGGATCAGGCTGCGGGAGGCGCTGAGTTCGGTGAGCCATCGTCGGGACATCGATGTCGTCGGGTGCTTGCGCGAGTCGGGTGAGTAATGGCGACGGGCCAGTTGGTCTGCCATTGCGTTGCGAAGCCCACGAGAGAACGAGTTGAACCCTTGCGCGGGTGCACGCAACGTACAGCAGGCGCGCTTCTTCCGCTCGCTGCGCAGCTGTCGTCGCCGACCAGTGGGGGACCAGACCGGCCTCCGCCCCGGCGACGACGACCGTCTGCCACTCTTGACCTTTGGCTGCGTGGAAGGTCAACAGATCGACTGCGTCCTCGTTCTGTGACGACGACATCGCCTCTAGGTCGTCGAACGGTGAGTGCAGGTCGACCCACGATCGGAAAGACATGCCGGTCCGTTGGGCAATGAACCGGTCCGCAGCGTCGGCCACCCGCGATCGAATCTCATTTGAATCAGGGTTCGCCGAGATTCGCTCCACCCAATCGGCAAGCGGGCCAGGATGCCGTTGGGCGTAGGCCTCGGCGAGCGTCGCCCCGAGGGCCGTACTGAGACCCTGGCCGCCTTGAACGATCGCCGGAATTCCGAGCGCCGCGAGAGCATGCGCAATCTCGGTCAATTGGGCGACTGTCCGAGCGAGGACGGCGCAACTTTGCCACGACCGACTCGGGCCGATCACGCTCCGGAGATGGTCCGCAACCGCGATGGCCTCTTGCTGTTCATCGACATGGGAGAGAACTCGAAGCGCTGGGCCATCGTCGGCGACGGGTCGTGAATCGTCAGTCTGCCCAGCGGCTCCGAGGACGGCGGCTGCGCACTCGATGATCTGGGGCGTGCATCGATAGTTGCGTTGCAGCCTGACAATGGTGATCCCGGGATAGATCTCCTCTACCGAGTTCAGAATCTCTGGATCGGCTCCGTTGAATCCGAAGATCGCCTGGCGTGGATCGCCGACGAGGCAAACGTCCGGTCTGCCTCCGCGAATTCCTTCGAGGACGGCGTGCTGAAGCGCGTTGAGGTCCTGAGCTTCGTCGACGAACAGGTGTCGGTATCGCCATCGAACGCCCTCGGCCCAGAGCACATCGTTGTGGAGTTCTGTGAGGCACTTTTCGAGCAGGTCGTCGAAGTCCATCACTCCCGCCTTGGACTTGACGCGAGCGTACGAGGCAGAAGCCTCGATGAATTGTGAGGACTCGAGCTGCCCGCGTCGGCCGGCCCGGCTGAGTGCCTTCGAACTCTCTGCTGGCGGGATTCGCCGGGCGCGGCACCAATCGAGGTCGCGAAGAACGAGAGATGCGTCCTCGCGGCTACTCGCGCCGCTGCGCCGACCACCCTGCAAAGCACTCAACCCGTCCTGCATCAAACGGATTCGGTCGGTGGTGACTCGCGGATGTTGGTGCCCGTGGTCCATCGCCCGTTCGCGGAGGAGTCGTAAGGCGGTTGCGTGAAAGGTTCCGGCGACGATGCGCTCGCGGATGCCCAGTTCCTTGAGTCGTCGCTCCAATTCGCGCGCCGCCTGGCTGGTGAACGTGAGTGCGAGGACATGCTTGGCGAAGACGTCATCCTCGGTGAGAACCCTGTGCGCAATCCGTCGAGTGAGCACCGTCGTCTTGCCCGAACCAGCTGCAGCGATGATGGCCAACGGCGACGACAGCTCCGTCACCGCCGCTGCTTGGTCGACGTCAAGTCCGGTGAGCAGCGCCTCGACATCCACCTCTCCACGTTACGTCGCCATCGCGGCGCAGTGCGTTGCCTATAGTGGCGCGTATGCCGTACCCCAAGAAGTTGTTGAACCCCGACGAGACCGTTGCGCTCGACCTGCACCCGCATTGGTGGTTCTTCGCCAAGCCGGCGGCAGCGCTGGCGGCGTCAATTGTTGCCGCAATCGCACTTCGCATCGGACTCGAGGAGGGCGATACACGCAAGTACCTCCTCTACGCGGCGCTGGCATTGATCGTGCTGACTGCGATCTGGACCCTGCTGTACTACCTCAAATGGATTACGACGAACTTCGTGATCACGAGCGACCGAATCATCTTCCGCCACGGCGTGATCGGCAAGATGGGCATCGAAATCCCGCTCGAGCGCGTCAACAACGTGAACTTCAGCCAGACGGCGTTCGAACGATTGATCGGCGCCGGCGATCTCTTGATCGAGTCCGGTGGCGAAGACGGTCAGCAGCGCTTCACCGATGTACGCAAGCCTCAGAAGGTCCAGAATCTCGTCCACGCCCAAGTCGAAGCCAAGTCTCGCCAACGCGGCGGTTATGCGGCCGCAGCGTCGCCCAACGCAACGTCTGATGTCGCAACGCAGCTCGAAAAATTGGAAGGTCTCCTGCAGCGCGGATCGTTGTCGGCCGAAGAGTTCGAGGCACAGAAGCAACGGCTGCTCGGCGGCTGAGCGCCTGCTACTCGTTCGGCGGCGACGGCTTCCCGAAGCCGGTGAATGTACCGGATTGGTCGCGGGCGACAGCTTGAACGCCGACGACGGCGCAGCGATCGATCGGGCCGTAGACATGCGGGAACGACGGGGCAAACGACCCACCGGTGCTGCCGTCCACATGTGCAGGTTCTTCCCAAACGCACCGGCTGGTGAGTTGGTCGGTATCGATGTGGAGTACGACAAAATCGCCGGCCAGCCGAGCGTAGAACGCATTGGCAATCAGCAACATGACATCGAGGTCGTCGGTACAGTGCACGAATCCGTCGGTCACCAGTGAACCGCTGGAGACCGCTTCATCACGACCGAGTTGGCGCCAATCGCTGGCCGGTAGCAGGTGGAGAACGATAGCCATGGCGGCGCAGGGGCTCAGCACAGCTTCAGTGCAACACTGAGGCGCTCGATCGCATCGAGGTCGAACGGCGCCCTGAGGGCGATGTTGACCTGATCAGCCCCGGCCTCCACGTACTGTCCGATCCGGTCCAAGACTTGCTCGTCGCTTCCAGTCAGGCAGCCTTCGCGCACGTAGTTCGCGAGATGCCCGAACTGGGCTTGGAGACTCTCTTCGGACCACGCCAGGCCGACGTTGATCGCGCAACGAATCTCATTTGGGTCACGGCCGACGGTGTCGCAATGTTGTTCGAGGATGCCTCGCTTGCGGCCGAACTCTGCCGGTGGCACGAATGGTACGTTCCAGCCGTCGGCGTAGCGGGCGGCGATCTTCAAGGTGCGCTTCTCGCCGCCACCGCCGATCCAGATCGGCATGCGCGCCTGCACGGGCCTCGGTTCGTTGCGAGCCTCGTTCAACGAGAAGTAGGTGCCTGAAAATGTGGTGACGTCGTCGTGTAACAGGCCGCGCAGGACCTGGATCCCCTCTTCGAGCTGATCGAGCCGTTCCTTGGCAGCGGGGTAGGGAATTCCGTACGCGTTGTACTCCACCTCCGCCCAACCGGCTCCGATTCCCATGTCGGCTCTGCCCCCGGAGAGGTGGTCGATCGCGGTGATTGCCTTCGCGAGGATCGCTGTATGTCTATAGCCGATCGAATAGACAAGCGACCCGATTCGCACCCGTGAGGTCTCACATGCAAGTGCCGCATGGAGCGCCACTGCCTCCAAACACTCTGCGTCGTCGGGTTTGCCGGTTGCCCCGTAGAAGTGGTCCCAGATCGATATCCAGCCGTATCCGAGCGATTCGATTCGTCGCCACGAGGCCCGCAGAGCGTCGGTTGTGATGTGTTGAAGACCGGTGTGAACCCCGAAGATCGTCATAACCGAGACCGTATCCGCGATGTGTCGGCGAGCCCGTGTTGACCGGTGCTGACGGAGCCGCAGTAACGGTTACGCAGAGAGTGGCGTCTGTGTGCTCCGTGAACAAACCGGTGTTTCCGCGTCATAACTCGGTACGTCCGACCTCTAACACCGTAGTACTCGCCAGCCTGTGGTGAGTCCGGCGGATTGGTTGTCGTACGTGAAGACGTTTCAGAAGTTGTTGGCATTGCTCGGGTTTGTCGCGATGTTTGCTGGATCGGTGATGGTCGGGGTGCCCAGCGCGCTTGCGGCCGATCCCCGGTACGTGACCACCCAGATCACCCCGATTGAGCCGAGCGTGTACTCCGGCGACCCGCTCGGGTATCGGGTGGGCGTGCAGTGTTCGAACCCGCTGGGCTGTAGCACGATCCAGCTCACCGTTCCCGCGCCACCAGCCTGGCAGTCGTCGTTCGGTAACCCGACGGTTGCTTTGGAGGCCAGTCATATTTCGCTCGGTATCACCTACGCGGTTCAGTTCAACGGCACGATTGTGCTCACCTGGCCCAACTCAACCGGCGGCAACGGCCAAAGCTTCCAGATGGACTGGCCGACCCAGAACTACAACACGGTCCCCGGGCCGCAGCCAATGACTGTCAGTGCAACTACGTCTGACGAGCCGGGCACGGAGGTCGTCCGCTCCACCAGCAACCTTCTCAATGCGGCGCCGAACCTGGCAATCACCAAGACTGGCCCCGCCACCTCAACTCCGGGCGGCCTGGTCAGTTACCTGATCAAGAGCACCAACTACCGGACCGATCCCACCACCGCCCAGGGCGGTCTCTCGGTTCTGTCTGTCACGTCCGACGTGTTGCCGCCGAGCGTCACGTTCGTGAGCTGCAGCGAGTCGTGCACCTACGACGCAGGTACCCGCACTGCTACCTGGCCGGCCATCACCCTGGCGGGCGAACCGGACGGTGCCGAATACACCGTCACCTACCGCCTGCCGACTACTGCACAACACGACGAGACGTTCACCAACACGGCAACCGTCGTCGGCTCTCCGCTCGGTGGCGGGCCCCCGCTGACCGCGTCGGCGCCAGCCACCACCCGTGTCGTCGTGGGTCTTCCGGTGCTCGCAGCCAATGTCACGAAGGACGTCGACTATTCGCCCGTGCAGCCAGGAACCACTAACTACAACTACTACGTCACGGTGCACAACACCTCGAACGTGCCGGTCGATGCAACGATCAGCGACGTGATTCCAGCGGAGTTCAGTGTCAGGTGGGTGTCGCTGTATTTCCGGTCGCCCTATGCGAACATCGCCGCCACCTTCACCGTCGTCTACGACGACGGCTCCACGCGGTCGTTCGTCGCCGGCCCCACCGGAGTCGAGATAGCTCAAGCGGGCTTGCGGGTAGTGTCGATAACGACGACCCACCTGGAGTTGCCGCCCGAGAGGTTCATACAGATGAACATCAACGGCTCTGTCCTCCCCACTGCGGTCCCGGGCACGACGATCCGCAACTGTGGCGATTCCACGATCACCTATCCAGGGTCGCCGGATGTCACAGGCAGAGCTTGCATCGACGTGCCCATCGTGCCGTTCGCAACGCTCGCCCGACTGAACAAAGTGGCGCTACAGACGACACCGGTCGCTGTTGGTCAGGTTGTCGATTGGCAGTTCTCGATCGACGAGGACTCCGGGCAGCGCACCCCCACCCGTACTCAGCCTGAGCTCATCGATCTGGTACCTAACCAGCTCACGTACGTGACTGGTTCTTTCAGGGCGGCTGTGGGCAACCAAGCTGGCTGCCCGGTCACGAGCGACTTCGCCGTCACAGTGGTTCCGAACTTCGCGAACGGCCGAACGGCAGTCATCGCCACCACGGCAGCTCCCGGCACCGGCGCAACGTTGCCCCGGGGCACCTGCAGGTATCTGATCGCAACCACTGTCAACGATGCGACACCTGCCGGGGTATACGGCGGTCCCACCGGCGCCTATCCGTTCGATCCGGCTTACCGGGGCAATGAACTGTTCTTGTTCGACGCCCGCGACTACCAGATCGCCGGCTACGCCGACTTGGTCGACATCGACCGTGACGGCAACACGACCGAGGTTGTTCAGTTCGCCGCCGCGAACTTTTCGGTTGCGCAGTCGGCTGCGTTGAAGGTGGTCAAGTGGGTACAGGGTGATCAGGACACTGAGTTGTTCGGTTCGGCCGAGCAGGATCCGTTGTGGTTTGGTACGTCCAGTGTTGGTGGCACAGTTGACTGGGAGGTCCAGTTGGGTAATGCCGGCAACTCGCCGATGAACCGGCTTGTGGCGTATGACCTTTTGCCGAGCCCTGGGAATACTGGTGTCACGGTCAGTCGTTATACCGACGTCCCTGACCCTGTGATCGAGTGGGTGCCAACGATGACCGGCCCGATCGTCAACGGGGACGAAGTGACCATCTACTACTCCACCAATGCGGACCCGTGTCGGCCGGAGATGGATTCGTCGGGTTCCTTGCCGATCTATTGCGGCGGCGATTATCAACTCAATAGTGATTGGGTGGCCGAGGGGGCTACTACGGGTTGGGTTCTCAGTGATTGGGCCAAGGTTCGGGCGATCCGCTTCGACTTCGGTACCGCCACCATTTTCGGCGGGACGTACTACAACTATCGCTGGAGGATGAGTGTTCCGGCGACGATGGCCGACCTTGCAGGTTCGCCGTTGGTCGAAGGCGCGGCCACCTGGAACAAGATCGCTGCGAACGGTTACACCGACATTTACAGCAACACCCCGACGTCGCTGTTGCCGACGGAGGCACCGTGGGTGAAAGACATCATCCATCTTGTTGCGCCGGTGCCGGTGACGGTCGGTGATTATGTGTTTATTGATGTGAATCGTGATGGTTTGCAGGATGTTACGGATGTCCCGTTGGCGGGTGTGACTGTGACGTTGTATCAAGCTGATGGGGTCACGCCGGTCACCACGGATGCGTTTGGGAATCCGGTCGTGTCGTTGGTGACTGATGCGGCGGGTCTTTACGAGTTCGGCAATTTGTTGCCGGGCGAGTATGTGGTGATCTTCACGGTCCCTGCCGGTTACACCCCGACGATCTCGGGTGACATTGTTGGTGTCGGGAATGATTCCAATGGTGTGACGGCGACGAGTGCGGTGTTGGTGCCGGGCGGGTCGGATCGGACATTGGATTTGGGTGTGGTGTCGTTTGATTTGTTGGTGTCGAAGGTGTTGGCGTCGGTTGGGCCGTTCTATCCGGGTTCGATGGTGACGTTCGAGTTGGTGCCACATAACGATGGTCCGGCTGACGCATTGTCGGGTTGGTCGGTGACTGAGGTGTTGCCGGCTGGTTTGTCGTTGGTGTCGATGTCGGGTGCCGGCTACAGCTGCATGGATCTGACATGCACGGCTGAGGCCGGTTTGGCTGCTGGTGCTGATGCCCCGATGATCACGGTCACCGCGACGATCAATGCTGGTGTGACCACGACGTTGCATAACGTTGCCTATGTCAGTCCTGGCCCGTTTGAGGTGCCGGAGACGAATCCGTTGGTGGTCCCGTCGACGACCACGGATACGTCCTCGACACCGACGAATAATGATGCCCAAGCCGATGTCGCGGTCGGGATCGTGGTCGCGGTTGGCGATTACGTGTTCATCGATGTCAACCGTGACGGTTTACAAGACGGCACGGACATCCCGCTCGCGGGGGTGACCGCAACCTTGTACCAAGTTGATGGGGTCACCCCGGTCACTGTCGACGCCAATGGCAACCCGGTCACCCCGTTGGTGACCGACGCCGCAGGTCATTACGTGTTCAGCAACTTGTTGCCGGGCGGATATGTGGTCATCTTCACGGTCCCTGCCGGTTACAGCCCGACCACTTCGACCAACACCGTCGGTGTCGGGAATGATTCCAACGGTCTCACCGCAACCAGCGCAGTGTTGTCATCCGGCCAGACCGACACCACGTTGGATCTTGGTTTGGTTGCGCTCAATCTCACCCTGACCAAGACCGTCACCACCGCCGGTCCAGTGAAGCCGGGAGACACCGTTGTGTTCAAGCTGGTGCCGCACAACAATGGCCCGGTCAATGCACTTGCGGGTTGGTCCGTCACCGACGTGATGCCGGCAGGTTTGACGCTGGTGTCGATGACCGGTGCCGGTTACATCTGTGACGTCAACGTGTGCACGGCCGAGTCCGGTTTAGCTGCCGGCGCTGATGGGCCAACCATCACAGTCACTGCGACCGTTGGTGCAGCGACCGCAGTCGGCCAACGCAACGTTGCGTACATCACACCAGGCCCGGGTGAGGTGACCGAAACCAATCCTCTGGTCGTGCCAACAGCCGGCACGAATACGGCATCGACCCCAACCGACAACGACGCTCACGCCGACATCGATGTCGAACTCCCGATCGTGGTCCCACCAGTTCCAGCGCTGCCACCGCTCGTTGCATCGCTGCCGCCGCTGCCACCCATGACAGCGCCAGTCGCGCCCACACTGTCGCCTGGCGAGTTCCTTCCATCAACGGGCACCGACGCCTTCAGTCTGCTCTCGAACTCGATCAGCATCCTCGGTGCGGGCTGCGTACTGCTACTGCTGGCCCGACGTCGCAACCGTCGAACCGTCGGGTGATTCTGTAACAGTTAGAACACATTAAGGGCGAACAGTGCAGGCTCCTGTGCTGTTCGCCCTTTGTCGAAGTCCTGTACTTATCCGTTTCAGCGGGGCGTCGGCGAGCCCGTGTTGACCGGAGTGACGATGGCCAACGAGAATCAGCGGATGCCACAGGCCGTCGTGAACACCGTCCCAGCCACCGGCGAGAAGATTTCGGTCGAGTTCGAGACGTTTGGTTCGCCTGCGGACCCACCGCTGTTGCTGATCATGGGCTACACCGCCCAGCTCACATCGTGGCCAGAAGCGTTTTGCGCTGAACTCGCAGAGTGCGGCCGGTTCGTGATCCGATTCGACAACCGCGATTGTGGACTCAGTTCGAAGCTCGACGGTGTGGAGGTCGATCTCGGCGGCGTGATCTCGGCCGCGCTCGCCGATACCCCTGACCTGCTTCCGGCCGTGCCGTACACCCTGAGCGACATGGCCGCCGATGCGGTTGGGTTGCTCGATCATCTCGGAATCGCCGCTGCCCACATCGCAGGTGCGTCGATGGGTGGGATGATCGCCCAGACCGTTGCGATCGAGCATCCGAAGCGCACGTTGAGCTTGGTCTCGATCATGTCGTCGCCCGGTGACCCCGAAGTCAGCATGCCGTCAGAGGCGGCGGCGGTCGTCTTGATGACCCCACCGCCGACGGACCGTGAGGAATTCATCAAATCCTCGGACGATGCGTCGGTCTGGCGATCGAAGAAATACACCGATCAGGCTGCGGTCCGCGCTGACTATGCCCGCGACTATGACCGCAGCTTCTACCCCGAAGGCGCAGCACGACAATTGGCAGCCACGTACGCGAGCGGACGTCGTTCACCGATGCTGCCCTCGGTTGCCGCACCGACGCTGGTGATCCACGGTCGCGACGACACCCTGATTCCACCTGCGGCTGGGTTCCGCACCGCCGAACTGGTTCCAGGGTCCAAGCTGTTGCTGTTGTCGGACATGGGCCATGACTTGCCAGAGCCACTCTGGCCGACGTTGGTCGATGCGATCATTTCGCACACGAACCTTTAACGCGACACGTCCTGCGTCGCTGACCCTTCCACGCCCTCCGATCCCTTTCTTCTTAGGAGTTCACCCATGTCCGGACCACTCAGCGGCTATCGCATCATCGAGATCGCCGGCATCGGCCCCGGGCCATTTGCGGCCATGATGCTCAGCGACATGGGTGCCGAAATCATCCGCGTCGAGCGCGCCGAAGCGGTGCGGCCGGGCGCGGGTCCGAACCTCGACACGCTCCAACGCAACCGGCGAAGCATCGCGATCGATCTCAAAAATGAGGCTGGCCGAGACGCACTGATGCGGCTGATCGAGGGTGCAGACGCGTTGATCGAAGGTTTCCGGCCGGGTGTGATGGAACGCTTGGGAGTCGGGCCAGAGGAGTGCCGGATCCGCAATCCGAAGCTGGTCTTCGGGCGGATGACCGGATGGGGCCAGGACGGCCCCTATGCACTCGCTGCCGGCCACGACATCAACTACATCTCGCTGGCCGGTTCGCTGGCCCACTTTGCGCGAGTTGGGCAAGCGCCTGTGCCACCGCTCAATATGGTCGGCGACTTCGGTGGCGGCGGAATGTTCTTGGCGTTCGGCGTCGTCTGTGCGCTACTCGAGGCCCAGCGCAGTGGCAAAGGTCAAGTCGTCGATGCAGCAATGGTGGACGGAGCGGCGGTGTTGATGAGCATGTTCTGGGCGTTCAAGGCAATGGGCGCCTTCGACGAAAACAATCCTGGAACGAACCTGTTGGACACTGGAGCCCACTTTTACGACGTGTACCGGTGCAGTGACGGGACCTACATTTCGATCGGTTCGATCGAGCCACAGTTCTACGCCGAACTGCTCCGGCTCACCGGTCTCGACGCCGATGAGGAGTTTGCGAATCAGCACGACCGTGGAAACTGGGTACACCTGAAAGCTCGACTCACCGAACTCTTTGCGACCAAGTCACGCGATGAATGGTGCACGCTGATGGAGCACACGGACGTCTGCTTCGCCCCGGTCTTGACGATGAGCGAAGCCGCTCAACACCCGCACAACCGTGAACGCGAAACGTTCGTCGAGTTCGATGGCGTGACCCAGCCAGCGCCGGCGCCGCGCTTCAGCCGGACCAAGCCCTTGATCACCCTTCCGCCGGCGCGTGCGGGAGAACACACTCGCGACGTGCTGGCCGATTGGGGATTCGACGCGGTGGCGATTGACTCGTTGTTCGAGGCGGGCGCGGTCAGGTAGCCAATCGGGGCAGACGGCGCGGCCACCGCACACAAGAGAGAGTTGAGAAATCGTGGGAACACTGGTCTGTCTTCATGCCCATCCAGATGACGAGTGCATCGGCACAGGCGGCACGATCGCACGTGCGGTCGCAGAGGGACATCGTGTTGTGCTTGTGGTCGCGACGAACGGCGACTTCGGTGAAATTCCGGACGACCTCACTGACGGCGAGACATTGGTCGATCGTCGCCGTGACGAGC
>JANOQU010000515.1:0-3066 GCA_031422355.1 Actinomycetes bacterium | reverse complement strand
GGCATGATGGAGACGAAGATTTCGCCGACCGGTCCTGCCTACTCGACTATGCTCATCGATCTCGAACACACACTGTTGGACTCCGATGGGTCCGAAGCGGTTGCCTTCGAGCAAGCGCTACGGCTCGCCGGGGTGGACAATCCCAACCAACATCTGGCGACCTATGACGCGATCAACAAGGCGCTGTGGGCCGGGGTCGAACGACGAGAGGTGACGCCTGACGTCGTCAGGGTTCGGCGCTTCGAGCAACTTGTCGCAGCAATCCGGATCGACGTCGACCCCGTGTCGCTCGCTGATGATTTTGCCGAAGGTCTCGGTCTTTACGGCGAGTTGTATCCCGGAACGATCGCAGTGCTCGACGAACTTGCCGGTCTCGGCCGCCTCGCGCTCGTGACAAACGGCTTGAGTGACGTGCAGCGAACTCGCATCGAGCGGTTGGATCTGACGAAATACTTCGATGCCGTGGTGATCTCTGCCGAAGTCGGATGTGCGAAACCGTCGATCGACATCTTCGATATCGCGTTCGAGCGTCTCGGCTTGCCGGCGCGGGAATCTGCCCTGATGGTCGGCGACAGTCTCACCTCCGACATCCGAGGCGGAACGAACTACGGCATCGCAACGTGCTGGTACAACGCAAAGCAGCTTCGGCCGGGGCCAGCAGACCGCTTCGACCATGAGATCGAGATTCTCGCCACGCTGCCAAGCATCGTTCGCGGGGCGTGCTGATCAGCCAAGGAACTGCTTGTGAATCCGGATCGCGACGACGGCTGTCTGGGTCGGCGCCGGCTGTGATGCGCCCGACTGGTGCGCTGCTGCGGTGCGGACAGCGTCGTGAAGAATCTGATCCTCGACGGTTGGATGGCTGAACGACCAGCGCCGTGCACGCGTATCGATCTGAGGTTTGTCATGCACGCGAATCCCGGCGGCCTCGAAGATTCGGCAGTCGTACGTGCGGCAGGTTCGAGGCCGGTGCTCATAGATCGAGCAGCCATCGTCGGTCAGCATCGGGCACCAGCCCCGCTCGTCGTAGCCGAGCAGAACGTGCCCGCTCGGCATCAACGGCGCAGGGAACAACAAGCTGGTCGGAATGTGTGCGATCGTGTCGAATTCGTCGGCGCTGATGTGGACGAATTGGGACGACGTGCAGCAGGCGGTGCATTCTCCGCACGGAACATCGGCGTCGCCGTCTCCCCGAAGCGCGACCTCCATCTGAGTTAGCCATGCAGAGAATGGCCCGGCCGCAATGGTGGCGACGCCTGCGTCGGCGGCTGTTGGGTTGTCGCCGGACGTCACGTGGTCAAGTCTTGCCGTTGATCGCGCGGCTCGCTCGATTCGATGACGAATTGCGATTGCGTTGTGGGGCCCTTCCAGTGAGTATCTCCCAGTGAGCAAACGGGGGTGGCTGCTGTTTGCCGCGATGGCGGTGATCTGGGGCATCCCGTATTTCCTGATCCGGGTCGCGGTGAATGAACTGGAACCAGCTGTGGTGGTCTTCGGTCGTACCGCAATTGCTGCAGCAGTGCTGCTTGTGTTGGCGGGCCGCAGCGGAGCGATTCGACCGGCGCTGCGTCGTTGGCGCCCAGTGATGGCCTTTGCCTTGTTGGAGATGGCACTGCCATGGATTTTGTTGACCACCGCTGAACAACACCTCGCATCGGGACTGACTGCATTGATCATCGCCTCGGTTCCCATTGTCGGCACTCTCGCCGCTTTCGTTCTCGGGGATCGATCGGTGCTGGGCCTGGCACGGATCCTGGGCATCGTCTTCGGGCTTGGAGGAGTGGCACTGCTCGTCGGCCGCGACCTCGGCAGCGAACAGGCCCCTCCGTGGTGGAGTGTCGTTGAAGTTTTGATCGTATGCGTGTGTTACGCAACGGCGCCGTTCATCGCCGATCGGCGGTTGGCCGATGTCCCGTCGCTCGGTGTCATCGCGGTTTCACTGACGGTCGTCGCGGTGCTCTACCTGCCCTTCGCGCTGATGTCGCTGCCGGACCAGACGCCCCGCTTGAACCCGGCGCTTGCGGTGCTGGGATTGGCTCTGATCTGCACCGGTCTCGCCTTCATCGTGTTCTTCCGCCTGATCGACGAGGTCGGCCCAACGCGCGCCGGCTTGATCACATTCGCCAATCCCGTGGTCGCCGTCGCGCTCGGTTCGGTCTTTCTCGACGAGGTGATCACGATTGTCACGGTGCTCGGATTCATCTTGGTTCTGGCCGGCTGTTGGCTCGCAACCCGGCCGTCTCGCCCCGCACTGGTTGTCGGTTGACCCTGCCGCAATAGGCACGTTTCACGCCCTTGTTCCCGCGCTGTGCCAAGGGGTGGCACGCAGCGGCACCGAGGGCGTGGAATGTGTCGTGCCAAAACTGCGTGAGATCCGTCAGACATCACAACCCGCGAAAGGCTGCTGGGCACCCTCATTCTTGCGGAGAAGGAGCCGCCAGTACGCGAGTTGCGAGCCATGTTGAGATCGGCACGGATGCGACCAGCCCGATCGAGCCGACCAAGGAGCGCACGATCTCGGTCGCGACGACTTCGCTGGTCGACACGGCACTGATCGATTGGCCGGCAATGGCGAACAGCAGCATCAGCGGAAGCGCCGCCCCCGCGTAGGTCAGAAAGAGTGTGTTGACGGTCGACGAAATGTGATCGCGTCCGATGTTCACGGCGGATCTGTAGACCTCTGCTCGCGATGCGGCGGGTTGCAATTGGCGAAGTTCCCAGACCGCCGAGACCTGGGTGACAGTAACGTCGTCGAGGACGCCAAGGGAACCAATCACGATCCCGGCCAGCAGCAGTCCTCTCGCATCGATCTGGATTCCGAGCGCGGTGAGTACGAAAGAACTGTCCTCGGTGTATCCGGTGAAGTTGGACGCTGCGACGAAGACCCATGACAGCAGCCCGATCAGCACCAGACTCGCGAACGTCGACAGCAGCGCAACGGTGGTGGCGATGTTGATTCCGTGGGCTAGATACAACGCGACGAACGCGATCACGCTGGAACCAACGAGTGCAACGGCGATCGCATTGTTGTCCCGCAACAGCGAAGGCAGCATGAAGACGATCAAC
>JANOQU010000514.1:0-3046 GCA_031422355.1 Actinomycetes bacterium | reverse complement strand
CTCGCCTGCAGATCAATGGTGACGGTTCGACATTGTTCGAGTCCACGGAGGAGCAACTCGATCCCGTTGCTGATACCGACACTTCGATGGATGTGTACTCGAGGCCTCGCGTCGGTGGACCTGCGACTTTGCTCACCCCCAGGGCATCCTGATCGCAGCCGGAACAGAGCTGCTGATCAACACCCGTGCCAGCAACCTCGCCGGCGGCTCGGACGACAACTCAGACCGTGTCCTGTCGTGGAAGCGTCCGCCGCCGGTCGTGCCCGCTCCGCCGCCGGTCCCACCCGGTGCATCAACGTTCACCCTGCGAACGCCGTTGCGGATTCTCGCCCTCGGCTCGGGCTGGGCTACACCGGCGGAGTTCCGACGCCGGAACTCCGGTCACGACCTCGACCACGGCGGTGATACAGGCCGGTTGGCCCGAACCGCATCCTCGTTACGAGGCCCGCGTCGTTGATCAACTACTCCGCAGCCAAGCCGAGTTCAGGTCGACGACCATCGTGCAGGTCGCCGGGACCGGCAGCGTGCCGTCGTCCCGAGCGGCCGCTGTATCGTCAACGTCACGATCGCGGAACCGGGTTCCGTTGGCTTCGTCCACGTCGGCCCGGCCGCCGAACTCATCGTTGGCGCGTCCTCGACGCTCATTGTCAGCGCTGCCGGACAGGTGATCACGGCTACGGCAATCGTGCCACTCGACGCCACCGGCGCATCGCGATACAGCGGTCTGAAGCCAACAATCAACACCCGCTTCGACACCGGCGCGATCGGGGCTGCGATCGTCGGCAACCTCACGGCGGTCGACGCGGCCAGACCCGGCTTCGTCCAAATGGGTCCAGCTGCGACGATGACAAACGGCTTGACCTCCAGCATCAACGTCACCGAACCGAGCGAGATCATCGCCAACGCGTTCATCGTCCCGTCCGCTTTAGGCGTGGGCGTCTACACCAGCACGGCACACACATCATTCTCGACGTCAGCGGCTACATCACCTCATAGCAATGCGTCATCTATACTCGTACCGTGTTTCAGCGGACGAAGAAGGGTGCCCCTGCGAGCGTTCGGGGGCAACGAATCGGATGAGCAGACTTGATCCTCGGGCGCGGTCGCCGAGGCAACCCGACGCTCTCGCTGTGCCCAGAGGGGATCCACTGTTGGTCCGACAAGGCCAAAGTACCGTTGCGTCGCCCACGATCGAATTCGACGGAGACGCCGATGTCACGTACCTCGGTGACCGTGACCAAGACATTCTTGTCGACCTTCCGTACCCCAACCCCGACGATGTCGACGGCGGCGGCGAGTTGGTTTCGAACGACGCCGGCTCGGCTGTCGCACCCGGAAGGGCCCGGCAGCGGATGCGGGACTCTGAACGGTTCCGCGAGTTCGTGGCTGCCTCGGTCGCATTCTTCGGCTCGCTCGGTACCGGGGTGCTCGGCCTGCAGCTTTGGCTGATGAACATCCGGATCCCCTTCGGTGCCGCCCCTGCGGTCGATCCGTTCGCAGCGAACGACTCCCTGCTCGCTGCGGCAGGGTTCACCACGATGGACCAGAGCTCGTGGTACTTCGACGCTCCTCGTCTGAATGCGCCGTTCGGCCAGGATCTGCGGTTCTTCCCGGCGGCGACGGGCGATGCTCTCCACGTCATCGTGATCAAGTTCCTCGGGATCTTCACCGACAACATGATCCTGGTTCTCAACCTCTTCTCGATCGCCACCTTTCCCGCCGTTGGTCTCGCTGGATTCACCGCTGCACGAATGCTCGGTGTGCGGCGCTGGTTCGCAGTGCTGTTCGCGGTGGTGTTCACGGCGATCCCGCTGCACTACCTGCGCGTCGGAGTGCATCCGTTTCTCGCCAACTACTGTTCCATCCCGCTCATCCTCGCGGTCGCATTGCGTCAGGCCGGCGACGCTCCGCTGATCCGGCTGGTTAAGGACGCTCGGCTGTGGGGTGTGCTGCACCGCGACATGGTGTGGGCGGCGTTGATCGTGGTGCTGACGGCGACGACCGGTTTGTACTACTCGGCTTTCGCCGTCGTGATCCTGCTGTGGGCCGCCCTCATCGGCCGGATCCGTCGGTCACGGACATCGTGGGTCGGTTCGATTCTTGCGTCCTTGACGATCCTCTTCATTCTCGGATTGCAGATTCTGCCAGCAGCACTTGCTCAGCGCGAGGCCGGCGGTGCCAGCGTGCAACAGCGAGACGTCTCCCAGTTGGAGATCTACGCATTGCGTCCGTCGATCATGTTGTCGGCCGTGAATGGTCACCGACTTCAAGTCGTGGAAGACTTTCGCGACCGACTGCCGGGCTCGATCCTGCGTGGTGAATCCGAGAGCGAGGCACTTGGCTTGCTTGGCACGATCGGCGTGGCAGTCGGCGCATTGGCGCTGGTCAGCGTCGCGTCTGGGCGGCGGACACCGCAATGGATGGGTCATCTTCGAGACGCTCCGCAGTTCATCGTGATGATCGTTGCGATCGCAACTGTCGATGGACTGAATCTGATTCCGGCGTATCTGGATCTGACCCAAGTTCGGGCGTGGAACCGCGCCTCTGTCGTCGTATCGGCGCTGGCGATGTTGCTGGTCGCCAAGGGCCTTGCCGAGATTGCCGCACGGCCCCGTTTCGCGAAGCAGCGACTCCGTCGGCTGGTTGCCCCGGCGATGGTGGTACTCGCGGTCGCCGCCGTGCTGGACCAGACGACGCTCTACATGGTGCCTAGCTATGCCGCTCAGGAAGAAACATGGTCGAGCGATCGAACGATCATCGAACAGATAGAGAACTCATTGCCGATCGGCGCTGCAGTGTTCAATCTCCCGGTCGTGGATTTTCCAGAGGCGGCGCCGATTTTCGGGATGCGGGCGGACTCGCAGTTGATTGGCTATGTCCACAGCAAGACGCTTCGCTGGAGTTATGGTGGTGTGAAGCGTCGTGAGTCCGACTGGCGCTACCGCGTCGATGTCACCAGCCCGAAGATGGTCGATGAACTCATCGTTACCGGTTTCTCCGGCGCATTGGTGGACATCAGAGGGTTCGGCGACGGTGGCCGGGCGGT
>JANOQU010000513.1:0-3942 GCA_031422355.1 Actinomycetes bacterium | reverse complement strand
ACGCTTTCCACGTCGCGGCCCCGCACGTTGAAGCCCACGATGATGCGCCGCTTGGCGTCGGACAGGTCGGCCATCTCGGCAGCCTAACCGAATAGAGCAAGCGAACACTTCGCTTATGCCGGTCCTGATGATGAACGGTTGTGAACGGTCAAGCCGAAACTGCATGATCTCGACCAGGGTTTGACAGAATGTAAAGCGTGACGTCGATCGACAACCCGCCTGACTACGCATCCGATGCGTTGATCAACCAATTCGGACTCGCCGATTCGCTTGTTGACCCGGAAGCCATCTCGAACAGCGTCGCTCGATTCCGTGAGCAGGGCATCGTGTTGCCCACCTTTGCCGAACTAGCCGATCCGTCTCGGATCGATCCAGAGCGAACCCATGGTGTCGGCAAGAACGATCCAGATGCCCGCAATCTGTGGCGGGTGCACTGGTACAACGACCTCGACGGCAAGCGCGTCGACACGCCGGATCACATCGTTCTCGGCCCAGAATTCACCGGCGTCGAGAGTCCGATCATCGTTGCGTTCGGTGACCGCTTCCCGATGATCGCGGCGCACAAGGTGCTCGCCGCGTACAGCTGCCTTGCGCCGCGAGTCGTCACCGGGCAGTTCGACCCGACCCGCCACCGTGCGATCTGGCCGAGCACTGGCAACTACGCCCGTGGCGGCATTGCGATCAGCCGGATCATGGCCAGTCGCGGCGTGGCCATCCTTCCGGCGGGGATGAGCCAGGAACGCTTCGACTGGCTGGACGAGTGGTGCGCCAACCCCGCCGAGGACGTCATCCGCACGATCGGCACCGAGAGCAACGTCAAAGAGATCTACGACGCTTGTAACGAACTGGCGCGAGACCCCGGCAACTTCGTTTTCAACCAGTTCTGCGAGTTCGCCAACCACCTCGGCCACTTCGAGGTCACCGGCCGCGCCCTCGGCCACTGCTTCGAGCAGGCAGCTGCAACGCTCGGGCGACCGAATCTGCGCCTCGCCGCCTTCGTGAGCGCAACGGGTTCAGCAGGAACGATCGCAGCGGGCGACCGACTCAAGGACGACTACGGCGCCAAGATCGTTGCGGTCGAAGCTCTCGAATGCCCGACGATGTTGGAGAACGGTTTCGGCGAACACAACATCCAAGGCATTGGCGACAAGCACATCCCGCTGATCCATAACGTCACCAACACCGATGTCGTCGTGGGAATCAGCGACAGGGCGACCGACGAGTTGGACGTGCTCTACAACACCGCTGCCGGCCAGGCCTACCTCAGCGATCGCCGTGGGTTCTCTCCGCAATTACTCGACGCGCTGACGCACTTCGGATTCTCGTCGACCTGCAACGTGCTGGCGGCGATCAAGACCGCCAAATTGCTCGGTCTCGGTGCCGACGATGCAATCGTCACGATCGCAACCGACGGTGGCGCGCTGTATCCGAGTTCGCGTGACAAGACCATTGCCCGGCGCTTCGGCAATGACTTCACCGAGGTCGATGCTGCGGCGGTGTATGGCGAGCACCTCGCCCACGTCGGCATCGATGGAACGTTGGAGTGCACCGAGCGAGATCGCAACCGGATCTTCAACCTCGGCTACTACACCTGGGTCGAACAACAGGGAACGCCGTTCGAACTCTTCGAGGCGCGCCGCTCGCAAAGCTTCTGGCGCGGACTGCGCCGATACCTGCCGGTTTGGGACGAAATGATCGACGACTTCAATGCGCGAGTTGCGGCCAAGAGTTGAGTGACATGGATGGCCACGACCCGACGCCGACGGGGGCCGTGGTCGGATTTCGCTGCGCGGTGTGCGACGCCGTCGTTGGCATCGACCAGCCGCTCGTGTTCCGTTGCCCGAACTGGACCGCCGCCGATCCGTACCATTCGCTTCGTATCGTCCAGCGAGACGTGGCCGTACAACCCGTCTACGAGTCGGCCAATCCGTTCCTTGCCTTCCGGCCGTATTTTGCGTGGGATTCTTTCGCTGCTGCCGTTGGGTTGTCAGAGCCCACTCGGTGGGGACTCGTTCGCGAGTTGGACGCGGCGATCGCGGAGGTCGATGGAACCGGATTCGTCACCACACCGTTTCACCGGGCCAACGCACTGTCGGACCACTTGGGCTTCGTCAGCTTCGGTGGGGTCTGGATCAAGAACGAGACGCATCAGGTGGCAGGCAGCCACAAGGCACGTCACCTGTTCTCGACGCTGCTGCATCTTCGCTGCGTCGAGTTGAGCGGGCTCGCCCCCTGGGGTCCGGGGCCGACGTCGCGACCGCCATTGGCCATTGCATCATGTGGGAACGCAGCACTCGCAGCGGCCACGCTCGCCGCGGCTGCTCAATGGCCGATCCAGGTATTCGTGCCGACTGATGCCGGCGACGCGGTCATGTCCCGGCTCAAGGCGCTGAAGGCCACGATCACGATTTGTCCCCGACGCGATTCAGATCCTGCAGGTGATCCGTGTGTGCTTCGGTATCGGGAAGCCGTCGCGAATGGCGCGCTGCCATTCAGCGTTCAGGGACCCGAGAATGTCTGGTGCCTCGATGGCGGCCGCACGACTGGTTGGGAGATGGCGTCGCGAAGTTTCGACCATCTCTTCGTTCAGGTCGGCGGGGGAGCGCTTGCCAGGTGCACCATCGGAGCGTTCGGACAGGTCGGGCCCCTGCCGAAATTGCATGCCGTTCAAACCGAGGGTTGCGCGCCGCTCGCACGGGCCTGGAGACGAGCGGTAGCGGGTGTCGGTGGGGTGCCGGCTGCAGCCGCTCATTGGCGCGAATACATGACTCCCTGGGAGGCGACCCCACATTCCGCCGCTGACGGAATCCTCGATGACGAGACCTACGACTGGCTCGGTGTCTTTGGTGGAATGGCCGCCAGTCACGGTGCGCCAGTGATCGCCACCGAAACTGAGATCCTGGCTGCCAACGAAATGTCCCGAACGTTCACCACCATCGATGTCAGCCACACGGGAACAGCGGGCCTCGCGGGCCTGCTCGCCATCCGCGATGTGGTCAGCAATCACGAGAAGGTGGCGTTGATCTTCAGCGGCGTCCGTCGCTGAGAGTGCAGCGGTAGCCTGCTCGGCATGTCGGAAATCATTACGCCAATGGCCGCAGAATTGGGTATCGACCCACGCAGCGATGTGTTCAACCGGTTGCTGAAGAACCGAGTCGTGTTGCTCGGTAGCGATGTGAACGACGAGATCGCCAACCAGTTGTGTGCGCAGTTGCTGTACCTCGAAGGTGAAGACCCGAACGCCGACATCTGGTTGTACATCAACAGCCCCGGGGGTTCTGTCACGGCTGGCCTGGCGATCTACGACACGATGCAGTTCGTTTCATGCGAGGTCGCCACGGTCTGTATGGGCCTCGCCGCCAGCATGGGCCAGTTCCTGCTGACAGCCGGCGCCGCAGGCAAGCGTTTCACGCTGCCCAATGCTCGGGTGATGATGCATCAGCCGCTCGCCGGACTCCGCGGCCAGGCCACAGACATTGCGATCCAGGCCGAGCAACTCACGTACACCAAGCGCCGGATGGCCGAACTGACCGCCCATCACACCGGCCAGACGCTCGAGCAGATTCAGGCCGACAGCGAGCGCGACCGTTGGTTCACTGCGGAAGGCGCACAGAAGTACGGACTCGTCGACAAGGTGATCGTCAAGCGCGGCGAGATTCGCTGACGCCGGGGCGGGTGCCCGCTCGACGTCTCGTCTCGTGCGGCTCAGCCGCCGCTGGTCGTCGTCACCGAGTCGGAGCCTGGGAGCAGGGTCGTCGTGGTCACGATCACTTCGGCTCCGCCTGCCACCGCACCAACTGGGCCAAGATCGAGTCCACAGTTCTTCGACGCCCACGCGACGACGTTCTCTGCTGAACGCTGCGTCGCGTACGCGGCATCGGAAACGGCCTGCACCGATGCCGGGTCAGCCACGTTGACAGTATTGGCGGTCTTCAGGCTGCC
>JANOQU010000512.1:0-7870 GCA_031422355.1 Actinomycetes bacterium | reverse complement strand
GGGAGACTTTGAGGCGATGATTCACAAACCGAACACGAAGGCCCATTCGCAGGTCACGGCATGAAGGCATTGATTCTGGCGGGCGGTGCCGGAACGCGGCTTCGTCCGATCACCCATACAAGTGCCAAGCAGCTTGTGCCGGTCGCCAATAAGCCAATCCTGTTCTATGGAATCGAGGCGATGGCGCTGGCCGGCATCGTCGAGATCGGGATCATCGTCGGCGACACGAAGGCCGAAGTGATGGCCACCGTCGGCGACGGCAGCCAGTTCGGCGTCCAGGTCACGTACATCCCTCAGGACCTTCCGCTCGGCCTTGCTCATTGCGTCCTCATCGCCCAGGACTTCCTCGGTGATGACGATTTCGTGATGTACCTCGGAGACAACTTGCTGGAGCAGGACCTCGCTGCCTTTGTGCACGCGTTCGAGACGGCACGTTCCGGCACCGAACCGCCAACGGCACAGATCCTTCTCAAGAAGGTCCCCGATCCCCACCGGTTTGGTATTGCATCACTTGACGAGCACGGCAACGTCATCCACCTTGTCGAGAAGCCGGTCGACCCGCCGAGCGACCTGGCCTTGGTCGGCGTGTATCTGTTCGATCAGACGATTCATGTTGCGGTTGCCGCAATCGAACCGTCGCCGCGCGGAGAGTTGGAGATCACCGACGCGATCCAGTGGTTGATCGACGAGGGCTACCGAGTCCGTTGTGAGTTGCTCACCGGTTGGTGGATCGATACCGGCAAGCTCACGCCCCTGCTCGAAGCGAACCGCCTGCTGCTCGAAAAGATCGAGACCCGGATCGACGGTGACGTCGACGAGGACTCGGTGATTGACGGACGCGTGATCGTGGAAGCTGGCGCGGTCGTTATCAACTCGACCATTCGGGGGCCGGTTGCGATCGCTTCTGGGGCTCGAATCGTCGACAGCTTCATTGGTCCATTCAGCGCGATTGGTGAAGACTGCCAGGTGACCAACAGTGAGGTCGAACACTCAGTCATCATGGCTCGCAGCGTGATCAGCGACATTCCGCGACTCGAGGACAGTCTGATCGGCCGTGAGGCCGTTGTCGTGCGAACACAAAAGCGGCCACGGGCAGCCCGCCTGATGGTCGGCGACCATTGTCAGATCGACGTCGAGTAGTCGTCGGGCAGCAGGAGACAGGAACACATGCCAAACGTCTACGAGAGCGACGTCGTGGCCGGCGTCTACATCGTCGAGCCAACAATTCACGGTGACCAGCGCGGTCTCTTCATCGAGACGTACCGGCGCGAGTGGTTCCCCAACGGTCGTGAGATGATCCAGGGCAACCGTGGCAACCGTCGCCAGGGTGCCATCGTCGGGCTGCACTACCACCTCCACCAAGCCGACTACTGGTACGTCCCATTCGGCACGGCGCGAGTGGTTCTTCACGACCTCCGCGAGGGCGGACCGACCGACGGCAAGACGCTGGCACTCGATCTCAGCGGCGACAACCACATCGGCGTTTTCATCCCGCCGGGCGTTGCCCACGGCTTTGCGGCCGTGACCGACATGGTCATCACCTACCTGGTCGACGGCTACTACAACCCGCAGGACGAGTTGGGTCTGATGTGGAACGACCCGTCGGTCGAGGCCGACTGGGGTGTGACCGATCCGATCCTGTCAGAACGCGACCAGGCCAACCCCGGCCGCAGCGACCTTCCGGCAGGCCGGCGACCGTATTGGAAGATGCGGACATGAGACAGTTCGTCACGGGTGCCGCAGGTTTCATTGGCTCCAACTACATCCGTCACATTCTCGCCACGACGGATGACACCATCACGGTGTACGACGCGCTGACCTACGCCGGCAACCTCGAGAGTATTCGCGACGTGGTCGATGACCGGCGCTGCACCTTCGTCAAGGGTGACATCTGCGACCAGGATGACGTGCTCACTGCGATGCAGGGCCACGATGCCGTTGTTCACTTCGCTGCCGAGACTCATGTGGATCGTTCGATCACCGACGGGTACTCGTTCGTCAGAACCAACTGCTTCGGCACGAACGTGCTGTGCGATGTCGCTCGCCAGATCGGCGTTGACCGGTTCCTGCACATCTCGACCGACGAGGTCTATGGGTCGATCGAGCACGGCTCGTTTACCGAGACCGATGCCCTTGGTCCGCGCTCGCCGTACTCGGCGGCCAAGGCGGGTAGCGATCTGATCGCACTCAGCTATTTCACGACGCACGGACTGCCCGTGCTGATCACCCGGTGCAGCAACAACTTCGGTCCGTATCAGTTCCCCGAGAAGCTGATCCCGCTGTTCACGACCAACTTGCTCGATGGCAAGAATGTGCCGCTCTATGGCGACGGGGGCAACGTTCGCGACTGGATTCACGTGCACGACCACAACACCGCGGCTGAGCTGGTGCTACGCAACGGAACGATTGGCGAGATCTACAACATCGGCGCTGGCAACGAGGTCACCAACAAAGAGATCACGTATCGTCTCCTCGAACTGTGCGGCCGGGATGAGAGTTTCATCACTCCCGTCGCCGACCGACTTGGCCACGATCGCCGGTACTCGATCACCCACGACAAGGTCACTGCCCTTGGTTGGAAGACCGAGCACAACTTGGTCGACGGACTGGAGGCGACGGTTGCGTGGTATCGCGACAATCGTGACTGGTGGGAGCCGCTGAAGGCCAAGGCCGCCCTGTGACGGTCGTTCAGGCGTGAGGGTTGTCGTCACTGGCGCCAACGGCCAGCTCGGACGCGACATTGCGCTTGCGTGCGCGAAGGTCGGCGACGAGGTGTTTGCCCTCGACCGCCTTCAACTCGACGTCATCGACCGCGATGCCGTACTGGGTGCGATCACGTCGCTCCGTCCGGATGCGGTCATGCATTGCGCTGCATGGACAGCGGTCGATCTGTGTGAAGCCGAGCCCGACCGCGCGTTTGCCGCGAACGCGCTGGCCGTTCGATGGGTTGCGCAAGCGTGCTCTGGGGTCAACGCCCATCTCGTCCACGTCAGCACGGACTACGTGTTCGACGGTACCAACGCTCGGCCGTACAACGAATGGGACACGCCGAATCCGCAATCGGTCTACGGCGTCTCCAAGCTCGCAGGCGAACGTGAAGCGCTGGCTCTCGGCGCTGCAGCCACTGTCGTGCGGACGAGTTGGGTGTGCGGCGAGTACGGAAACAACATGGTCAAGACGATCATGCGACTTGCGGCCGAGCGTGACGAACTGGCATTCGTCGACGACCAGATCGGCCACCCGTCGATGTGCGCCGACCTTGCGCCGATGATCCGTCGTCTCGCGGTCGATCGCCGGAGCGGCATTCACCATGTGACGAATCAGGGTGCGGTGAGTTGGTTCGAATTCGCTCAAGCCGTCGTCACCGCAATGGGGAAGCCCGCTTCGATGGTGAAGCCGATTGCGACGGCGGACCTCCATCCGCCGCGTCCAGCGCCTCGGCCAGCCAACAGCGTGCTCGACAATGCCGTCCTGCGCCTCGCCGGGGTCGGTCTGCTCCCGGATTTCAGGGATTCGGTCGGGACACTGGTTCGCCGGCTCGCCGGCTGACTACTGGTGTTCGGAGGGATCCCGTTCGGCCTCGGCGCGGTTGGCCAGGTACCAGTCGAGGGTTTGTCGTAGACCGTCGTCGAAGGCCACTCCGGCCCGCCAACCGAGCAGCGCCTCGGCCCGCTCGGCCGAGACCCGCCGGCGAGGTTGACCGTCAGGCTTTGTTGGATCCCACATCAGTTCGCCTTCGAAGCCAACGAGTTGGGCGATCGACTCGATTGTTTCGCGGATCGTGATCTCGTGATCGTTGCCGAGATTGATCGGCTCGACGCCGTTGTGATGCTCGGCTGCGAGCACGATTGCCTCAGCGGCGTCGTCGACGAACAGATATTCGCGACTTGCGCGCCCCGTGCCCCAGACGTCGATCTTGTCGGCACCAGACTCCTTGGCCTCCACGCACCGCTTGATCAGTGCCGGGATGACATGCGACACGGACGGATGAAACTTGTCTCCCGGGCCGTACAGGTTGGTCGGAATGAGGTAGGCAAATTGCTGCCCGTACTGCTGAGCATTGACCTGGGCGTGGATCAGAAGTGCCTTCTTGGCGATGCCGTACGGGGCGTTTGTCTCCTCCGGGTAACCGTCCCAAAGACTCGCCTCGTGGAACGGAACCGGGGTGAACTTCGGGTACGAACACACCGTGCCGACCAGCGTGGTCTTCGGCGACGACGATGCAGTGCGTGCCGCCTCGATCACATAGGTACCCATCAAAAGGTTGTCGAGGTACAGCGGTGCTGGCGCGATCTGGTTGTAGCCAATGCCACCCACCCGTGCCGCGAGGTGGATCACGTGTGACGGCCGATGGTCGGCGAGCATGGCTTGCGCTCTTCCGGGAACGGTGAGGTCGTAGTCGCGGCTGCGAGGGGCGACGACCGTGGCTCCCCGAACGCGAAGTTTGGAGACGACGACCCGGCCCAGGAATCCGGAACCGCCAGTGACGACGACCTGGGCGCCCTGCCAAAAATTCATGCCGACATGCTACGTGTCAGACGAACGCGACTACGTCGCGCCAACCAGGGCTCTCACCGGGCATGATGTTGGCGTGCGGGTGGCCTACACATTGGAACAGTGCTGGCATCGGGTGCCCGGTGGAACTGGTGTCGCTGCGTTGCGTACCGCAGAAGCAATGGCCGACATCGCCGAGATTGAACTCATCGGCGTGGCCGGCAAGCATGATCTGCCACCCATCGACGATTGGCGACCAACCATCCCGTACCGCCAACTTCGGATCGCTTCGCCATGGTTGTACGAGAGTTGGCTGTATTCGGGTTGGCCACTCGCCGAGTCTGCAACCGGGCCGGTCGATGTCGTCCATGCGACAACGCTCATCCCGTGCCCCACCAAACGGCCGCTGGTCGTCACGGTCCACGACCTTGCATTTATGCATCGTCCGGAGCAGTTCACGCGCCACGGGAACAGAATTTTCAACCGCAGCTTGAAGCTGATCAGGCGTCGGGCAGACTTAGTGCTGTGCTGCTCGCTCGCGACCATGGACGATTGTGTCGCCGCCGGAATCTCGTCTGACCGCCTCCGTCACGTCCCGCTCGGGGTGGAGTACGAACATGCCACGGAAAGCGACAGAGTGAGGGTCGAGCAGACATATCGGTTGCCCGAGCGATACCTATTGTTCGTCGGCACCGTCGAACCCCGTAAGAACCTGCGGCGACTCAGCCAGGCGATCCAATTGCTCGACGATCCGCTGCCGCTGATCGTCGCCGGCGCCGCGGGGTGGGGCGATGCTGGAGCGAACGTGGTCGGTGACGTGAGGTTCGTCGGGTTCGTGCCGACCGAGGACCTGTGGGCGTTGTACGCAGGTGCGGAGGCATTCTGCTATCCGAGCGTGCACGAGGGTTATGGCCTGCCAGTGTTGGAGGCAATGGCGCAGGGGACACCGGTGGTGACAAGCATGGACACCGCGACCGAGGAGGCCGCCGATGGTGCCGCTGTTCTCGTGGATCCGAACGACACCGCAGACATCGCTCGCGGCATTGCCGAAGCGATCGTGAACCGCCATGACTTGTCGGTCAGGGGACGTCATCGCGTCACCCAGGCAACGTGGCACAACACGGCCATCCTCACGGCTGCGGCGTACCGCGAGCTTGGGTAGGTTCTTGGAGATGGCAGGCTCACCTGTGCCGGTGTCGGTCAACATGCTGTGGTGCGTTCCGGGTGCCGTCGGAGGGAGCGAGGACTACCTGGTTCGCCAGTTGCTGGGGCTTGCCGAGATCGAGTCGCTGATCGTGCCGACCCTGTTCGTTCTGCCCGGCTTCGCTGAGGCCCACCCAGATCTGGCAGCGGTGTTTCGAATGCAGGTCGCGCCGATCAGCGGGGCCAGCCGCGCTCGCCGAGTGGTTGCCGAGCGGACCTGGCTCGCTCACCGCACCAAGCAGAGCAGCCTCGTTCATCACGGAGGCGGCACGGTACCGGGCCGCAGTCACCTGCCAACCGTTCTCACGATTCACGACCTCCAATATCGCACCTATCCGCAGTATCTGAGTCCAACCAAGCGTCGCTACCTGGAGTGGGTGATGCCGCGCTCGGCCGCGCGGGCGACGGTCATCGCGGTGCCGACCGAGTATGTGCGCCACACCGTGATCGAGGCCTACTCGTTGGATCCGGAGCGGGTGCTGGTGGTTCCCCACGGCATCGAAGCTGGGATCGGCCATCGAGCATCGTCGGAAGCTGATCTTCGGTCACGATTCGGGCTCGGCGACGGTCCGGTGATCGTGCTCCCGGCGATCACACATCCGCACAAGGGCCATCTGTTTCTGCTCGAGGTCATGGCCCGCTACTGGACCGACCCCACGTTGCGACTCGTCCTCATTGGCGGCGCTGGCGCCCACGAGGCGCTGGTCCGAGCGGCGATCGATCGGCTCGGCCTGACGGACAGGGTGCTTCGTCTGGGACGGGTGTCCGCGGAAGATCGCGACGGTCTGCTGTCGATGGCGCTGGCGATGGTCTTCCCAAGCGAGTACGAGGGTTTCGGTGCGCCGATCATGGAGGCAATGGTGCTCGGCGTACCAGTCGCCTGCAGCAATTCAACGTGTCTGCCCGAGGTCGCTGGCGATGCCGCCGTCGTGCTTCCCCTCGTCCACGAGGCATGGGCCGATGCACTCGACCGCATCGAGCAGAGTCGCGACGACCTGATCCAAGCTGGCAGGGCGCGGGCCACCCAGTTCACCTTGGTGCATTCGGCGCAAGCTCTGCTCGACGCTTACGGTCGGGCACTCGGATGACCGCTCTGGACTCTGCCGGGCAAAGGCGCTTGCGGATCGCGGTGCTCTGCCCGCACTTCGAGCCGGACACTGCACCGACTGGCGCTGTCATGACCCGGATCGTGCACGAACTCGCCGCGCTCGGACACGAGATTCACGTGATAACAGCGCTGCCCTGGTACCGCGGCCACCAGGTCGAGGCCGGGTGGGCGGGTCGGTGGATTCGGCGCGAGCAGGTCGAGTGGGGCTCGATCGTTCGAGTCCATCCGTTCCCGGGAGACGACAGGACGAACTTGCTTCGGCGGGCATGTGGCTTCATTGGGTTCAGCGCTCTCGCCGGGATTGCTGGGCTGCGCGGAGGACGGGTCGACGCAGTGCTCACAATGTCGCCGCCGCTCACCAACGGACTCCTGGGCTGGCTGATTTCGATCGTCCGTCGCGGCCCGTTGGTATTCAACATCCAAGACGTCTTCCCCGATGCGGCAATCGAGACCGGTGCGATCACGAATCGCCGGATCATTGCAGTCGCTCGCTGGCTGGAACGGGTCAGCTATCGCCACAGCGATGCAGTCACCGTCTTGAGCAACGACCTCCGTGACAACGTCGTTGCCAAGTTGAGCTCGTCGGCCGACAAGGTCAGGGTGATTCCCAACTTCGTGCAGACAGAAGAGATTCGTCCGCTCGACAGGATGACGAACTATCGCCGCGAGTTGGGCATCGGAGACGGGCCGGTGGTGCTCTACGCGGGCAACGTCGGATTCTCCCAATCATTGGATCTGATGATCGCAGCCGCCGAGGCGCTGCCTTCCGTCACGTTTCTGATCAACGGCGAGGGATCCGCACGAGCCGAGATCGAACTCGCCGCTGCTGCGCTTCCCAACGTCGTACTGGGACGGTTTCAGCCGGCCGAGAGGTTGGCGGAAGTGCTGGCCACTGGCGATATCCACGTCGTCCCGCTGCGCGCTGGCCTGGCGCGAGCCAGTGTGCCGTCCAAGACCTATTCCATCCTGGCGGCCGGCCGGCCCCTGCTCGCAGCGATCGACCCTGGAACCGAGGTACCCCGTATTGTTTCGGGAGCCGATGCTGGCACGTGCGTCGATCCGGAT
>JANOQU010000511.1:0-7939 GCA_031422355.1 Actinomycetes bacterium | reverse complement strand
CCTGACCCGCGGCCACAGGTCATCCAATCGGGGGACGGGTCGTTTCGTCTCCTCGGTTCCCGTTGTCGAGAGTGTGGCCACCCAATGCTGGCGCTGCCACCGCGCTGCTCGCGCTGCCTTGAACCTCATGTCGCACAGGCAGTGTTCGGCGCGCACGGCACGGTCTGGTCCTCCACGGTCGTCCGGATTCCCGTGCCCGGTCGGACGCCTCCCTACGCGTTGGCGTACGTCGACATCGACGATGGGCCTCGCGTGCTGGCTCACGTCGAAGACCGCACCGATCGGATCGCCGTCGGCGAACGGGTCCAGCTCGCGGCGAGCACCGCAGAGGGTGACGTGGCAGTGCAGGTGATGACGTGAGTGCCTCGATTCGCGGTGTCGGCACATCGAACTTTGGCAAACAACCCGGGACACATCCCTCGCAACTGATCTGGCAGGCCACCATGGAGGCCCTGACCGACGCCGATGTCTCCACCGTCGACGCGGTCTACCTCGGTACGGTGTTCGGGGCTCCTGGTGTGGCCCAGCGCTCCCTGCACGCCATGGGAATCTGTGGGATTCCGATCATCACTGTCGAGAACGCATGCGCAAGCGGGACGACGGCTTTCCACGAGGCTGTGGCAGCCGTGGAGACCGGTCGCTACGGCAACGTGCTGGCGATCGGCGTCGAGAAGATGACCGATGCCTTCGACGGCGCGATCCATCCCGAGTCGACCGATGCCGAGGGACGATCCGGCTTGGCTCTCCCCTCGTTGTATGCAATGGCTGCGTCCCGCTACCAGGCAATGCATGGTTTAACGGATCGCGACCTGGCGTCGGTTGCGGTCAAGAACCACGCCCACGCCGTGCACAACCCGCGCGCTCACCATCGCACACCGCACACCGTCGACGAGGTGCTGAAGTCACGAATGATCGCCGATCCGCTCACGCTGTTGCAGTGCTGTCCGATCGCAGACGGCGCTGCTGCCGCCGTCATCGGTCAAGCGACCGGCACCTCCCAAGTGGCGGTGCGCTCGTCAGTACTCATGTCCGGTGCGCCGTGGGATCATCACAGCAACCACGTCTGGGGATTCGAGTTGATCGCAGCAACCGCCGCTGCGGCCTACGAAGCGGCCGGTATCGGCCCGGAAGACATCGATGTCCTCGAATGCCACGATGCGTTCACCATCGGCGAGATCGTGACAACCGAAGCGCTTGGCCTGGCCGCCGAGGGCGACGGTGCGTCGCTGTTGCGTAGCGGTCACACCCAGCTCGGTGGGCCACAGGTCGTCAACCCGTCGGGTGGTCTGCTCTCGCGCGGGCACCCGCTGGGTGCGACGGGTCTGGCTCAGATCGCCGAGATCGTCTGGCAGCTACGCGGGCTGGCCGGCGGCCGCCAGACGACGAGCCCACGGATCGGCGCAGTCGAGACCATGGGCGGCGGAGTCGCTGGGGTCGACGGCAATGCGTGCGTCGTCGCCATCCTGGAGATGATCTCCGCCTGACCAGTTGCAGCGTATGACGACGCCAAAGCGACCGCTGGAGCTCCGCCGATCGATCACAAACGAATGGTTGGTTAAGTGTCGGCCTCGGCGGCGTTGACGGTGATCGCCGGACCGGCGGAGGACCGCGTCAGCAGCCCACCGAGAAAGGTCGAGCAGATCTGCTGGGAAATCATCCCTGCGGTGAGCGGGCCATCCGGGCGGTACCAGCGCGTCACCCAATTGAGAGCCCCGACGAAGGCGAAGGTGGCGGTTCGGGCATCGAGCTGCGACGAGAAGTCGCCAGCGGTGACGCCGTCCTGGATGATTGCGGTGATCAGGAGGACGTACTCGCGGTCCCGAGCGGACCACTCGGTCGACCTACCCCGCCCGGCGACCTCCTGGAGGTACACCGACGCGTAGACGAACGTGGTCTCAAGAACGCGACCGTGGGCCTGGGCAACCATCCGCAACTTCTCTGCAGCGGGAAGATCAAGCCCGGACACCATTCGGAGATCGTCGAGGATGTGCTCGGCCGGCTCTCGAACGACCGCCAGGAGCAACTCCTCCTTCGAGTCGATGTAGTGGTAGAGACTGCCCTTCCACATCCCGACCTCGGTCGCAATGTCCTCCAGCGAGGTCGCAGCGAAACCCTTCGTCTGGAAGAGTTTCGCAGCCGCTTCCACGATGTCATTCCATCTGCTGGGTCGGGGCATGTCAGCACTCCATGATCGGAAGGGAGAATCGAAACAGCGGCCGGCCGTTCAGCCCGCTGCATCGATGGGTGATCGCACAACCTACAGCGTGCTGTTGCACCGCCCGCGAAAACCAACGGCTCACGCGCAGATCCCGTCGGCGCGAAGCCGACGGGATCTGTGGGCAACCGTGCGAACGCAGAATCAGGTCGAGAAGACGTCGACCGGACCGGCGAAGTCGTACTTGAAGTGCGGCTCGCCCTGCACCGTGCCGTCGAGACGCACGATGTGGGTCTCCTTCGCGGCGATGTCGATGAAGTCCTGCACGGTGAGCAGGCTCATGACCTCGCTGGTCGGATCCGGCGCTACGTGGTTCTGGAGCAGGATGTGCGAGTCGCTCTCGAAGATGCCGCGGGACTCGAAGCCCTCCGGGCAGTCGCTGAACGGCGTATGGAACGAGCCAGCTGCCTCATACGAGAACATTCCGTTGTCCACGGTGTTGGTTCCCTCGCGATATCCAAACCATCCCTTGGTCGTGTACGCCATTGCCCGGCAGATGTGGAAGTGCGACGGGAAGTCCGGTGCACCTGGATCCATCCTGAACGCAAACGCAACGGTGTTGGTTGGCTCGTGGATCGTCAGTGCCTTGAAGTAGGACCCCTCGGCAACCTGAACCCACTCCAGGTCGTTGGACTGGATGTCGGCTGTGACCCGCTCGAGCTGTGCGAGACCTAATGGCATATCTGTACCCCCATGTCGTGATAACCGCTTTGGATACTCGACGATAACCCACCGCTCGTTGGGCGTCAAGGGTTGACTACGACTCCTTTTGCCTTCGCGCAGATGTCATGAATTCGGCATCATATTGCCATTCAACCCAGTAGATATATGGTCGAAGCGCCCGTTAAGCCACTTCGCCGCCTGTGATACGTTACACAACGATCGTTTGGTCATGGGGATTCGACGAGGCATCAGGAGGTAGTCATGAGACTGTCAGGCAAGGTTGCACTGGTCACTGGAGCGGCTCAGGGGATCGGCAAGGCCGCGGCGCTGCGATTCGCTCAGGAGGGAGCGTCGGTGATGTGCGCCGACATCCAGGACTCCGTGGAGTTGACTGCGAAGGAGATCGACTCTGCCGGTGGAACGGCATCATTCCGCGTCATGGACACGACCAACGCCGGCCTGTGGGCCGAGACGGTTGATACGACGATCGCGGCCTACGGACGGATCGATCTGCTGGCCAACATCGCCGGCGTCGTCGCGTTGGACGGCCCAGACACCATCGTCGGGCTCACCGAGGAGCGGTGGGACCATGTGGTCGGAGTGGACCTGAAAGGTGTGTGGTTGGGCATGCGCGCCGTCATCCCGGCCATGGTCGAACAGGGTGGCGGACGGATCTGCAACGTCGCGTCGATGGCGGCTCTGCGCGGCTTACCCAACCTCGCCGCCTACTCGGCCGCCAAGGGTGGCGTCGCGGCGCTCACCCGTCAGGCAGCGATCGAGTACGCCGGTAGCAACATCCTCGTCAATGCAGTGGCACCCGGGACGATCGACACCCCGATTCTCGCAGGCGTGCAACCAGAGGATCTGGTCGCATTTGCAGCGTCGCATGCGGTGAACAGGTTGGGGCGCCCAGGTGAGGTCGCCGCGATGATGGTGCACTTCTTCTCCGACGACGGCGATTTCCTCACCGGTCAGCTGTACCCCGTGTGCGGAGGCTGGTCGATCAAGTGATCCGCCCCGTTCGGATGGCCAGCATCGAGCTGGCCACCCGAGCTGGGGGGGTGTCAGTTGCCGGCAACCCGACGATCGTGGCCCACCCAGTAGGGCTCGCGCAGAACTTTGCGCTGGAGCTTGCCGACGGGACTCTTGGGCAACGGCTCGGTCCGGAACTCCACCTGCGCTGGCTTCTTGTACGAGCCGAGTTGCTCGGAGCACATCGCGATCACATCGTCGGCCGTCACTGTCGCGCCGTCCTCCACGACGCACAGTGCCATCGGCGCCTCGCCCCAGCGTTCATTGGGGATCGCGATCACAGCGACCTCGACGATGAGTGGATGGTTCTGGATCACGTTCTCCAGTTCGGCCGGCCAGATGTTGAAGCCGCCGGAGATGATCATGTCGTCCTTGCGATCGAGGACGTAGAGGTAGCCGTTGTGATCGAGACGCCCGATGTCGCCGGTCAGAACGAAGCCGTCCGCCGTCATCCGTTCCACCGTCGCTGCATCGTTGTCCCAGAAACCCAACATTTGTCCGTCACAGCTGATCGCGATCTCGCCCTCCTCGCCGATGTCGAGTTCGACCTCGCTGTGCTCCGGGTCACGGATCTGTAGGTAGGCAAACGGCAGCGCCCGACCGGCAGATCTCAACGGGTTGGAACCCTCGACGTCGGAGAACCATTCGGTCGGGCCCATCATGCACACGGGCAGCGCTTCAGTCTGGCCGTACCCCTGGTACAGCACGTCGCCGAACACCTTGCGGGCCAGGAGTGCCGTGTCGTCGTTGATCGGTGCGCCACCGATCTGAATCACCTTCAGCTGCGACCAATCGCGACCGGAAGCCGTTGGCTCCCGGGCCAAGCTGTTGAGCATCGCCGGAACGAGGAACATGTACCCGATCGAGCACCGCTCCATCAGATCGATCGTGAGCGCCGGGTCGAACTGGTCGAGGAGCACGTTGACACCACCCGACAGCCACGTCGGCGTGTAGAGGTAGCCGGACCCGTGCGAGATCGGACCGACGTGCAGGCATGCATCGCCCGCCTGCATCGGAGGGAAGTTGTAGAACCAGTCCCGACCGGCGGCGAGCCATGAACGATGGCTGTACGCAACACCTTTCGACTTGCCCGTCGTGCCGCCGGTGTGGCGCACGATGTACCAGTCGTCGGGATGGATCGCGACCATCGGATCGACGTCGGACTGCTGGGCCAGCCAGGTCTCGTAACCGGCGTCTCGGACCACGATGGTGGTCAGCTCCGGTAGCCGCTCGGTGATGCCGGCGATGTCCGGCACATGCTTCTCAGCGATCACAATGGCGCGGCAACCGGTGTGGCCGAGCATGTGCTCGTGGCTCTCCGTCGAGTTGCGTGCGTACAGCGGCACGCGCACGAGCCCTGCGATCGCAGCGCCCACGAAGAAGTCCTGGGCCTCGATCGAGTTGTCCTCGAGCACACCGACGCGATCGCCGGGCGAGAGCCCGAGCGCCAACAAGCCGTTGGCGAGCCGGACGCCTCGGACCCACGCCTCGGCGTAGGTGAGTGATCGTTCCCCATGCACGATTGCCGTGCGACGAGCGTTGAAACGCGCCGATTGACGCATCAGTCCGGTCACTTCCATGGATATGTCCCCCGTGATTCGTGTTCGTTGACGTCGGCATCTCGTGCCCTCGCCATCAGCGTTCTCTGATGAATTCGCTGCATCATCGCACTGGCGCAGAGTTGAACCGATGCCCCACGTCGACCAGTTGGCGATGGATTGCATCGACATCGTCGACCTCGAACGTGATGTCTCGGACGCTGATCGCAGTGTGATTGACACGTGTAACAGGCATGAATCAGCCCTTCAACCGGACAGGCAGGCTGGTGAGCCCGCGGGACAACATGGTGCTTGCCCAATCCAGCTCGTCCCGTGACACCGCAAGCTCGATGTCGGGAAACGACTGCATCAGCGCTGAAATGGCCAGCTGAGCCTCGAGTCGGGCGAGCGGGGCACCGAGGCAGTAGTGGATCCCGGCACCAAGACCGAGGTGATTGGTTGGATTGCGGGTGATGTCCAAGCGGTCCGGATCGGTGAAGACAGCCGGATCACGGTTGGCCGCAGGGTTGATCAGGAAGATGCGCTCACCCTGGCGAACCACCTTGCCACCGATCTCGTGGTCGTCCTTGACCAACCGAACCGTCGCCCGCGCAGGTCCGTCGAATCGGAGGAACTCCTCGACCGCTGGCACGATGAGCTCGGCATCGCGACACAGTGCGTCTTTCTGATCGCGGTCGGACAGCAGGGCGAGCATCGCGTTGCAGATCAGGTTCGTGGTGGTCTCGTGACCCCCGAAGAGCAGCAGGGTGCACGTCGACACCAACTCGTCGCGTGTCAACGCATCGTCGTCCTCGTGCTCGAGCAGCAGACTGATGAGGTTGTCACCTGGCTCTCGTTCGTACTTGACGATGAGCGCCAGCAGGTAGTCCCGCAGTTCCAGCATGCCGGCGGCTGCGGAGTGGAAGCGGTCCTCGCGGTCATATGCGCCGAACACGAGCGCCGTCAACTTGTCGGACCAGTGCTTGAACAGATCACGATCTTCCGGCGGAGCGCCCAGCATTTCGGCGATCACGATCGCAGGAAGGGGATATGCGAACTCGTGGAGCAAGTCGATCGGCTGGTCTCGGACGAGGCCGGACGTCAGTGATGCGATCGTGGCTGAGATCGCCTCGCTCCGGCGGCGGATCACCGATGGGGCAAAGGCCCGCGACACGAGCTTGCGCAAACGGGTGTGCTCCGGTGGATCCCGGAAGACGACCCAGTCCTTCAGGATCGCAAACGTTGAGTCGACGTCGTCGGAGTCCGAGGCCCGGCTGATCGCCTCGGTGAACGGCGTGATCCGCTCCGCAGTGAGCCCCTGTGAACGGAGTGCCTTCGAGACCTCAGCGTGGGGGGTGACGATCCACGCACGATGGCGTGGGTTCCAGTGGACCGGATCGTGCTCACGCAGGCGACGGAAGTACGTGTAGGGATCCCGGACAGCCTCGGTGCACATGAGATTTTCGTCGATCGAGAATGGTACGGGATTCATTGGACTCCAATGGGTCGGATCATTGCAGGGACATCCCGCCGTCGACGGTGAGAATCTGGCCCGTGATGTACGAACCGTCCGGCCCGACGAGGAATGAGACGGCCGACGCGATCTCGGCGGTGGTGCCGAGGCGCCGCATCGGGATGCGGCGGCGTGTGGCCTCGGTGATGGTTTCGGAGTCGGTCCGAGCTGCGACTGCCGCCCGAGCGATAGTCGCATCGATCATGTCGGTGGGCGTCATACCCGGTGCGACGCAGTTGACCCGGATGCCGAACCGGGCAAGCTCGATCGCCTGTTGCTCGGTCAGCCGTTCTACAGCGGCCTTCGAGGCGCAGTAAGCGCCGTACCTTCCGAGTGCACGATGGCCGGCGGTGGACGAGAGGTGGACGATCGATTTGCTCGTTGCGTCGCTGTCAGACATCGCCGGGACGAGCACGGACGTGAGCGTGAACAACGATCGGAGGTTGATTCGCAGCGTGTCGTCCCACACGTCGTCGGGAGTTTCGTGGGCCATGAACGAGTTCGCCTCGCCGGCGGTGCCGTGATTGTTCACGAGCACCGCCAACGGGCCGAGCTGCATCGCAGCGGAACCGAGTTCCGTTGCGGTGGACGACTCACAGATGTCACCGGCAACTGCGACGGCGCGGCGTCCGCCGGCGACGATCTCCTCGGCGACGCTCACGGCGCCCCGCCAACCGTCAGCGCGTTCGGCATCGGTCAGCGACGACTCGGCCGATCGATGATGGACGACCACGTCGAACCCGTCGGTTGCAAGGCGGAGCGCAATGGCACGGCCGATTCCTCGGTGTCGTCCGGCGCCGGTGACGATGGCGACACCGCGCTGTTGTTGTAAGGACATGTCACGCTTCCTGATGGAGTGATGGATGGCGTCGGT
This sequence comes from Actinomycetes bacterium, assembly GCA_031422355.1. Taxonomy (GTDB): domain Bacteria; phylum Actinomycetota; class Acidimicrobiia; order Acidimicrobiales; family Ilumatobacteraceae; genus WLMZ01. The sequence continues at coordinate 104 of JANOQU010000511.1, read as the reverse complement.
CGTGGTTGGGCCACCGGTGGCCGGGCCCCGTGTGGGCCCCGCCCGGGGCGTCACCACCGGTTGGAGAAAAACCCTGGGGTCGACACGCGCACACCCTCCGCCCG
>JANOQU010000510.1:0-1926 GCA_031422355.1 Actinomycetes bacterium | reverse complement strand
GGCGACGGGCAAATCGCACCTGTTGGTCACCCTGGACGAGACCGAGGCGGTCAACGCAACGCTATCGATCGACACGATGACGTTCGAGGCCGGCAGCCACGCGCTGTATGTCAGGGTCGGTGATGGCGAAGCAACCAAGTATCGGATCACCGGCAAGCGGTCGATCCTGAAACTGCAGGTCAGGCTAGAGCCCGGCGAGAACGACGTGCAGTTATGGACCGATGCCCGCCCCGACGACACCAAGGACCCGCGACGGTTGATCTTCCAGATCTACGGATTCCCAAGGATCGAGTACTGACATGAGCGAACCGGTCATCGAAGAAGCGAATGATGCCGAAACCGCAGTGGCCGACTCGATCGTGGACGGCGCTGAATTGCGCGCCGTCGTGGATTCATTGCAGCAGCGAATCGCTGAGCGCCGCCGCTCTGGTGACTATCCCCCCGGCATGGAAGAACAACTCGAGGCCGAGTTCACCTTGATTATGGCGGCCGTCCACCGCAACGAGGTCAACTCGAACGAGTTGGGTCGACGGATTCGCAATGTCGAACAGTCCGTTGCAGCGGTGCGCTCCGATGGCTCGACGGATTCACGGGTTCCCGGCGGATCGACACTGCACGCAACGACAGCGCGCTTAGTCAACCGGCACACCGGAATCATCGCCGACTCTGTCCGAGCGCTCGGGTCCGAAATCGCGGCAGCCCTGTCAGAGGTCCACCGACTGGTCGATGTCCAACGCTCGGCCGATGAGCGCCAATTGAGTGACGTAATCGGGGCCGTTATCGATCGCCTCGCCGTACTCGATCATCTCGCCGATGCGGTCGTTCACATCGAGGCCCGGCTCGATGCGCTCGAAGCCGGTTCCGTCCCCACGTCGTGAGACGGCGGGCCGTTCACCAGATCCTGGTCGGTGCTGGCCCTGGAGATGCCATCACGTCGATGGCGATCAGACTTCGAGAGTTAATTCGCACCGAATTCGACAGCGAGATCTACGCCCATCATCTCTCGCCTGAAGTTGCCCACGAGGTGCACCCGCTCGTCCACCTCGGCCCGTCTCGGCGCGATGACGTGCTGATCTATCACTCCAGCATCGGCGAGCCCGAGGTCACTGGTTTGCTGCTCCGCCGGAGCGAACGGCTCGTGCTGATCTATCACAACATCACACCCGCAGAACTGTTCATCGCCCACTCGCCGCAATTCGCTGCGCATCTGCATTGGGGCCGCCACGAACTCACGCTGCTTCGCAGCCGAGTGGCGCTGGCCGTTGCCGACTCTCAATTCAATGCCGACGACCTTCGCGCCGCCGGATATTCGGATGTGCACGTCGTCCCCGCAGGCCTGCGACCGTCGCGCCTGCGCGATGCGACACCGGATGCGGCCCTTGCGACCCGTTTGGGCACGGCATTTCCTGGCGGCTACGTGCTGGCGCTTTCGCAGGTCCTGCCGCACAAGCGGTTCGAAACCATCATCCAAGCAATGCACCTCGTTCAGTGGGTCCACGAGTTGACGCTCGGTCTTCTCATCGTCGGCGCGCACAGGATGCAGAAGTACCACGATGCGCTCGTCGAATTGGCGCGGCACCTGCGCGTCGACCGAGTTTGGTTCTTTGGTAGCGCAACGGATTCCGAACTGGCGACGATGATGCGGTTGGCAGGTGTGCTCGTGACCACCAGCGCCCACGAAGGCTTAGCGCTTCCACCGCTCGAAGCGATGTCGTTCGGCGTCCCCGTGATCGCTCGCTCTGCTGGGGCGTTGGCCGACACCATCGGCGACGGCGGGCTCGTGCTTCCGCCTGATGCCGGCCCAGTTCTGGTCGGCGAAGCGATTGCCGAGGTCACCAACAACGAATCACTCCGGCGCCAGCTCATCGGACGAGGCCATCGCCGCGCGGCGGCCGTCGAGGCGGAGAACCTCGACTCGCTCTTCCT
>JANOQU010000509.1:0-7936 GCA_031422355.1 Actinomycetes bacterium | reverse complement strand
GCGTCGACAACCACTCGGGCACGGCCTTGTCGTCCAAGATCACCACTGTGGCCATGGCCGACGTGAGTAGGAAGATCACCCCGACCAGAACGAATCCGCCGATGTAGACGGCGCGGCGATCTGACGAGTTCTGCGGGAAGTGGCCCGCTGCAGCCTTGAAGGCCTCCATCGCGATCGTCTCACGAGTCGCTTGATCTGCGCCGGCAGATGCCTCGGCTACTACCGATCGTACGATCGCAGCTGGGTCCTCTCCGGCTTCAATTGCCGCTTGCGTCTTCGTAAACATCACTGCCTCCAAGCATTCATCGAGCAACACAACCAGCGTCGCGCCGGCGCGTAAACAAGGTGTAACGACTGGCGTTAACGCATAGCCCGACGATCGGCCGCAGACGCTGGTAGCAAATGTCGGCGTAGGGCCGACATTTGCGGACAGCGTGCGGCGGGCCATGCGGATCAAACGTCACAGGTATGAAGGTCGTCTCCTCGGGGCATTAGCCAACCATGAACGCAAACATCCTCTGGATCATCGCCGCCGTCCTCGTCATCGCCGGCATCATCACCCTCTTCTCGGGCTCGATCATCTTCGGTGCCCTGTTGATCGTGCTCGGCCTGCTGGTTGGGCCTGGAGGCCGCAGCATCTTCAACAGCCGCCGGGCGTGACACCGGAGTGAATGCATCACCGTCGTTGCGACGGTGATGCCACCGTCTCCGTCGCGCCGTGCCCGGCGTCTCTGATCAGACAATCCGGTTGGTGCTCACCGAACAGAAGCTGGCCGGTAAGGTCACGGTGGATGGCTCCGGCCGTGGTGCAACCTGGCAACGCTTGTGAGTTTGACGGCGGCTGGACCAACGAGCGTTGGCGATCGCACGGTGACGTGAGAACGGCCGACTGCCAAACGCCTGATGGAGCCGGGTGCGAGGATCGAACTCGCCACCTCATGATTACAAGTCAAGTGCTCTACCAACTGAGCTAACCCGGCAAGGGTTCCATATGGGCAGAGGACTACCCCCGATAGAAGCTACCGGGAATCATCCACTGCGCCGAGCGCATTGCCGGAGGGCTGGACAGGGTCGTTCAGGTAGGTCGTTCAGTTCTTCGGGACGCTCACCGTGGCTGTGGCGACCTCCGTGGCGCCGCAACTGTTTGTGGCCAGCCAGGTGAGTGTGTACGTGCGGCCGTCGCCGGTACCCGAACGCTCGGCACGCAGCCGAACGGTCGTGTCGTCGACGATCACGATGTCATTTGGTGTGTCCCCGTCGTCCAGTCCGTTGTCGGGCTCGTCGGAGGTCGCCGAGACAAGTTCGATGGAGACCACATCGCTGGAGACAGTGGGCGTCGCCGCGATGGTGCGGTACTTGTGGTTCGGAGCCCAGAGCACGTTCGGGGTCACGCTGACCGCCAGCCTCGGCGTCGGGCAGATGCCGACGACCACCGGGTCGTGGTCCGACGAGCGGTACGGCGACGGGGTGTAGAGGTCTTGCGGCTTGAACTCGAAGTTGTAGTCGATGACCGAGGGTTCGTCGGCGTTGATGTGCCACTCGGTGACTCCGGTGACCTGCTCAGCCAACCCCGGCGTGGCGAGTGCGTGATCGAGCGAGCCCGACATGCCGTCGAAGATGTACGAGTACCCGCTGGGCCCGATCAGTTGCTCGACCAGGTTGACGAAGCCCCCGCCCTCGAGTGCAAGGATCGGGTCCTCCTTGGCGTACGAGTTGAGGTCGCCGATGATCAGGAAGTCGGGATCGTCGCTGTTGGTGGGGTCGGTGGCGATCCAGTCAGCCAGCGCGTCCGCCGCCGCCAGCCGCGTAAGGTTGCAGTTGCCCTGGCCGTCACCGGTGTCGGGGTCGCCGGCGCAGGCCGAGCCTTTCGACTTCAGGTGATTGACGACGACGGTAAAGGTGTGATCACCGCTGACGGTGCGGAACGTCTGTGCGAGTGCCGGCCGGTTGCGGCTGGTGTCGAACTGCGGGTTCACGGCCGAGGTGAGCCACGCGAACGCACCGACCGGAGCGACCTCGGCGGCTCGGTACACCATGGCCACGCGGATCTGGTCCTCCCCAGCCACGTCGGCCGGCATGACATCGGTGTCGATGAACGCGTAGGTGCCCGCGCCGACGACGGCGTTGAGGCCCGCCACCAGATCCTCGATCGCGCTCACCCCGACACCCGACGGATCGTTCTCGATCTCCATCAGGCCCACGACCGACGCGTCGATGGTGGTGATGGCGGCGATGATCTTGTCGCGCTGGCGTGCGAACTCGGCGGCGTTGGTAGCTCCACGGGACGTGGGGAAGCCGCCGCCGGCACCGTCACCGTTGAAGTAGTTCAACACGTTGAAGCTGGAAACCGTCACGAGGCCGCCCACGTCCTCAGGCACCACCGTGCGGTGGTTCACCCGCGTGATCGTCGGCGCCGCGGTGGGATGGAGGCGGTAGTCGCGGATCGTGCTGATCGAGTTGACCTGGCCGTAGTCGAGGTTGCCGACCAGGCCGTCCACGGCATCGCCGGCACGCAGCGTGTTGTCGACGCCGATGTAGGGGATGGGCGCCGGGTTCTGCGCGCTGCGCGCGTCATCGAGCACGATCATCCGGCGGAGATTGGAATCCAACTCTGCGATCGCCTCGGGACTGCCAGCCGGGTAGACGTCGGTGGGGGTGGCCAGCCGGCCGCCCGCTGCAAGGGTCACCTGGCCGTAGCGCGACTGGAAGAAATTCTGCTGCACGGTCAAGGTCTGCGGGATCGAGACGAGCATTCCCTCGTACCGTTCCAGTTCGCCGTTGGTCGTCTCCGGCAGCGTGACGACCGTCGGGCTGACCGGCGAACCGGCGCTGCACACGGTGAGCCCGGTGACGTTGTCCATCTCGGTCTGTTCCTGGAACTCGGTGATGCGGCCGCTGACACGAACGGTCTCGCCGACGGCGACGTTCACCCCGGCGAAGGGGCTCGCCGCCGGCACGAATACGAACATGCCGTCGGACGTGGCTGGGTTGCCGTCGCCGGCGGAGTCCTGCAGGTAAATGCCGTTGAGCCCCGATGTGCCCTGGTGATCGCCGGTGACCACGCCTTCGGTGGTGACCGGTGACGTGCCGGCCAACGGCGAGACGGCGCCACTGCCCTGGATGGTGGGGATCGGGGTGAACGCCGCACCGCACGCGTTGGTGGCGAACGTGACGGTGACGTCGGCCACCATCGAGTCGGGTGGGTCGGTGACATCGGTGTCGGTGACGCCGGCCGCCAGCACGGTGAGCGTGCACTCCTCTGCGGCGGCGAAGGCCGGTGCCGGGTCCAGCGTGAACGTGGTGGGGCCGCCACTGACGGCCAGGGAGTGGGTACCGGTGACGCTGCAGCCGAGCGTGAAGGCCGCCGGTGCCAGGTTGACCGGCTCGGAGAAGGTGACCGTGAGGTCCGCGGAGGTCGCGAACCCGGAAGAACCGTTGGCGGGGTTGGTGGAGGCGACTGCCGGTGCGGCGTCGATCACTCCGCAGGTGGCGCTGTGAGCGCCCAGCCCGCCGAACGTGTCGGTGGCGAAGCCCTCCCACTCTGCTGCCGGGTCGAAGGAGTTGGCGCCGTTGGTGTCGCCTGCGCACACCGACGCCAGTCGGCGCAACGTGTTGTCGGCCGTGCTGGTGAGGCCGCTGCCCCACTCTGTGCCGGGGTCGAAGCCGACCTGGCCGATGACGTCGATGACGGCGGTGCCCTTGCGCAGCGCCACGGCATCGTCACCGTTGAACCAGCCCGACGCGTTGGTCTGGTCGGCCTGGGCGAGGATGGTCGCATTCGCGGCCGACTGGGCGACGACGTACACGTCGCCGTTGGCGACGGTCCCGGTGAGGTTGATCGTCAGACCGGCGGAACCGCTGCCGTTGAAGAACATCTGCAGGTTGTAGCCACTGGCAGCGAGGTCGACCCCAGCGCCGGTGTCGTTGAACAACTCGATCGCCTTGTTGTTGCTACTGCCCTCGATGTACTCGGACAAATACAACTCGGCGGCCGCCGCCTCGACGGCGGTGACGCCGATGGGGGCGATCGCGGCAAGTGGCGCGATCACCGGAACGAGTACTGCGGCCAAGGCCACAGAACCCACTTTGCTCCACCTGCGCGTCTGGCGAGGCGCTGAGGGCCTCGGGTCCGAATGGTGCATCGTGCTGCCTCCCGTGGGTTGTGTCGGCGTGGCAGTGCTCTGCCGGCCGGCGTCGTCAGTGATCCGTGCTGTGCCTGCGTGATGCGTCGTGCGTCGTCTGCGGTCGAGATGCGTTCAGGAATGTTGTGGAGAAGAGAGGCGGGGGCGCCGCAGCGGCGTACCCGACTCAGAGGGATGGACTGGTCGCGATCAGGGCACGACGTCGATGCGGTCCAGTGTCGGCGGCGAGACCAGGAGAGCGGAGTGGACACGAGTGATACCCATGGCATCGTCCCTTCACGTGGGTGCGGCGAGAGTGCCGCTTGACGTTGAAGACTTCACAGTACCGCAAATCTCGAGGGGTAAAAATGGCCGATCCTGCCGGTTCTGTGGATCAGACCGGTGCTGTGGACGGCGCGATTCGTCGGTTCGCTGGTCGCCCTCGCCCCACTGGTCGTCGCGTGCACCTCAAGCGACGGTCTCGACCAATACGGTGATGAAGCGCACCCTCCGTGGCTGCTCGCACGAAATCAGCCCGCGTCGTACCCCGACGACGCGGCGACTGCCGCAACGTGAGATCCGATATCCCGATTCGGTCGACAGATTGGCCGTTGACAGACTGGCCGGTGAGCTCCACGATGTCGTCGGGCGATGATGTCAGTCGTCGATGGGGAGCGAATCTGATGAAGTCACCGTGGAAGTCAGTGGGCATTCTGGAGCCGGATCGGGAGTACGTCGTGCTTGCATCCAGCATTCCACCCAAGTCGGTGTCATCGACCTGGAAGCTATTTCGCGGCTCGACGATGGTCCGCAAGCAGCTGCGGGCAACGGATGGGGTCATTGGATTCTCGTTGTTGGCCCGGCCGTTGCGCAAGCAGTACGCGACCGTTTCGATCTGGGTGGACGAGGAAGCCCTTCAGGCGTTCAATCGGCAGCGACCACACGGTGAACTCGTCACTGCCCTTCGCCCTGAGATGGGGCCGACCAAGTTCGTCCGGTGGACGATCAAAGGGTCCGACGGTCGACCGTCGTGGGCTGACGCGTTGGGCCGCCTGGGCTGACACGGACGCTGCTGCGCGTCGTTTCAGGATGATGTTCGGCGAAGCAATGCGATTGCTCCGAAGATGCCGATGATTGCTCCCGCGACACAAACCCACGGGCCCGGCCCGATGCTGTCGGTGAATGACCCTCGATGTCGTAGAGCGGGTCGGCGTGTACGGCCCGAATACCGTTCACGTACAGAAGCGCCGTCGCCAGCGCAAGGATGCTTCCGACCAGGGCCGCGCCCTTGGCCCGCAGCTTGAATGCGCCGCTGACCATCAAGATTGCGCCGAGCATGAGCGGCCAGCGCACGGCGAAGCCATTGAATGTGGCAGGCGTGGTATCCCACAGGATCTGAAGTGGGATCTCATTCGCGGTCCGGGATCGGTCGAAGAGGGTGTCGGTGCCCCAGTTCATGAAGATCGACACGGCGACCGCGATCGCGCCGATGACCGACAGGACAGCCCCCGGTGCGACGCCGGATGATGGCGGAGTGCTTGCCGGGTTCTGTCCGAAAGGCTGTCCGCCGAGTGGTGGTGGCCCGAACGGTGGTGGCCCGAAAGGCTGTCCACCGAATGGTGGTGGCCCGAACGGGGGCGGCGGGATTGGGGTGGACATCGCCAAACTGTATGTCAACCAACGTTGCGCGAAATCCGGCGTCGACCTCGAATTCGGTGGACAAGACACGCCGGTTCCACCGAACCAGACTCTGTAGATTTTCGTTCATGAAGAAACGAATCGTGATCTCGATGTGTGCAGCAGGTGTGTTGGTTTTGTCCGCCTGCGGCAGTGACGAGAAGGCTGCGACGAACAGCAGCCTGTCGGCCGAAACGACGGCCGCTCCCGGTGAGACAACGGCCGATCCGGTCGTCGCGGCGACGGTTCCACTGACCGACGACACACCAGCCGAGACAACGGCGGACACCACTGACGCGACGCCCGCTGAGACGGACGCCACTGATTCTTCGTTCACACCGCTCGCCGTCGACGAGGCCCCGGTGTGCGCGGCGTTCAGCCGGGTCATCAACGCATCGTTCCTCACCGGTGTTTCCGGGCTCAGCGAAGACGGCCCATTCGCCGCCGTCGAGCAGAAGGAGGTCGTGGTGTACGCCGGCCTTGCGGGAGAGGCAGCGATCCTGCGCAGCGACGTTCCGTCAGAACTGGTTTCGGGCCTGGACCCGCTGTTACAAAGAGTCGAATTCGCCGATGACGCGCTGATCGCCGGTGGGTTCAACGACGATGACGTCGTCGCCATCGCTGCCGCGTGGGGCGGCATCCTCGATGCGATCATTGGCGGCGACTTGAGCAAGGAAGAGCCGGACGAACAGTTCGATCAGGCCAAGATCGAAGCGGCAGCAGAGGTGTTCATCGCCGAAGTCGGCACGTTTGAGGAATTCGAACAGATCGACACCTCCGACGAGATAGACGAAGCGGGCACCGCCTGGTTGGCCGAGACCTGTCCGATCCTGGTTGCCGGTTTCGGCTGAGAACGTCGCCCAAGCCTCACGGTGGCAGCCGACAAGAGCTGACGAGCGGTCGGTGCCCGCGGCCGTATCGGGCCGTAGAATCCGTCGCCTATGTTCGCCCCCATCCCCGACAAGCCGGATCACAATTCGCTCGAACTGGAGATCCTCGACCGGTGGGAGCAGAACAAGACATTCGCCGCGCTACGCGAACTCAACGCCAACGGTCCCAAGTTCCGCTTCACCGACGGGCCGGTCACGGCCAACAAAAATCTGGCTGTGCACACCGCATGGGGGCGCACCCTGAAGGACGTCTTTCAGCGCTACAAGGCACTCAACGGATTCCATCAGCGCTATCAGAACGGCTTCGACTGCCAAGGGCTCTGGATCGAGGTCGGCGTCGAGAAGCAACTCGGTCTCAACTCCAAGCGTGAGATCGAGGAATTTGGCCTCGCCGAGTTCGCTCGTGAATGCCGGGCCGTCGTCGAGAAGTCGTCGGTCGAGCTGACCCAGGGTTCGATTCGGCTCGGCCAGTGGATGGACTGGGGCAACGACTACTTCACGTTCTCCGATACCAATATCGAATACATCTGGAAGTTCCTCAGCATCGTCAATGACAGGGGCTGGTTGTTCAAGGGACACCGGGCCACAGAGTGGTGCCCGCGATGCGGTACATCGATCTCGGCTCACGAGTTGGCCGGAAGCTACACCGACCGCGACGACCCGTCGCTGTACGTCAGGTTCCCGCTGCTCGACCGAGCCGGTGAGGCGCTGGTCATCTGGACCACTACGCCGTGGACCCTGCCAGCCAACGTGGCAGCGGCCGTGAAGCCCGACTTGTCGTACGGGCGGCGCGACAACGGCGATTGGGTCGGCGTCGGAACCAACGACCCGGCGACCTTCACCGAGATCAGGCCCGGAGCAGATCTCGTCGGCTGGCGCTACGAAGGCCCGTTCGACACCCTTGATCCGGGCGCAGCGGTGGCCCACCGAGTGATTGCCTGGGAAGAGATCTCGACCGAAGAAGGCACCGGCATCGTCCACATCGCGCCCGGCTGCGGCGCGGAGGACTTCGAACTCGGAAAGGTCAACGAGTTGCCGATGATCATGCCCGTCGACGAGACCGGCCATTTCTACAAGGAGTTCGGTTGGCTCGCCGGCAAGGCAACGGCAGATGCCAAGGACAGCATTCTCGAGGACCTGACCGAGCGCGGCCGGCTGGTCTCGTCGGGCACGATCCATCACCGTTTCCCGGAGTGCTGGCGATGCCATACGCCGCTCATCTTCCGGATCTCCGACGACTGGTTCATC
>JANOQU010000508.1:0-9493 GCA_031422355.1 Actinomycetes bacterium | reverse complement strand
GCGCGGGCACCACGTTGTCGGCAGTGCCGACCTTGGCGACGGTGGGGGTCACCGTCGTGCCGACCGACGGATCACCAAAGGTATTGATCGTCAGTACCTGATGGGCTGCTTCGACAAGTGCATTGACGCCCTTTTCCGGCTCCAGGCCAGCGTGCGACGCGCGGCCGTGAATGAACACCTCGAATGTGCCCACCCCCTTTCGAGCCGTCTTCACGGCGCCGCCGTCGGCGCTGGGTTCCAGCACGAGAACGGCCCCACATTGGATCGCCATGTCGCGCAGGAATTCGACTGAGGCAAGCGAACCGACCTCTTCGTCGGGGGTCCATACCATCTCGATTCCGCTGCGATCATCGAGCGCTGCAATCGCGTGAATCGCCTGGACGATGCCACCCTTCATGTCGAACACACCTGGGCCGGTGGCTCGGCCATCAGCGACGGTGAATGGCCGTTCGGTCAGCGCCCCGATCGGAAAGACGGTGTCATGGTGGCCGATCAGGAGGGCCTTGGGCTGCCCACCACCTGACCAGTGCACGATCGGACCCGCCGATGTCTCGATCAACGTCGGTGCCGACCCAAGCCGTTGTTCGATGACGAGGGCCAGGGCGTTCGCGGACGTCGACAACGCGTCGAGATCTCGCGATGGTGATTCGATGTTCACGAGTATCGCCAGATCAGCGAGCATGTGTTCCAGATTCGGCACGTCGCCATTCTGCCGGACGGCCGCCCGCTCCGTCCCAACAGTTGGTCAGCGCGCGAGAGTGTGGCATGCGTCCGATCCGATCCGTCCTTGCAGCGTTCGTCCTCCTGACAGGTTTGGCTGCGTGCGCGAGTGATTCGAACGACGCGACGCCGTCGACAGCGGCGTCGACAGTGGCGTCGACCGTGGCGTCGACACCAGCGTCGGTAGACGCCAGCATTCCTGACACAGTCGACGACACCGCTGCCGAGACCACCGAAGCAAAAGTGGAGCCCGAAACGACGACCCCGGCGACGGACGGCGCTCCGGCGTCACCAGCGAGCTTCACGGTTCGACCAGGTGTCAACCAACTCGCAGTGCTCGACGCTGTGCCCGACCAGGAGCTGCTGCTCGTTCCGGCCGGCGACGGTGAGATCGTCGAAGGCGTCGCAGACGAACAGGGCTCGTTCCTGTGGCGTGAACTCGAGGCCGGCCAGTACAGCGTGGAGGGTGTCGACGATGGCGATCGGACCGTCAGCGACCCGATCGACGTACTCGCCGAGGACGACATCCCACCGGCATCGTTCTACGCCGACCAAGCACTTCCGGCTGGCGGATTCGGCTACATCACGATGCGTGACGGCACCACCCTCAGCGCAAATGTGCTGTTGCCGGGGCCAGCCGATGGTGGGCCGTATCCAACGATCGTCGAGTACTCCGGCTATTCGCCGAGCAACCCCGGCAGCAGCACGTTCGGCCAACTGTTCAACGCGTTGGGTTACGCATATGTTGGCGTCAACATGCGGGGTACTGGCTGCAGTGGCGGCTCGTTTCTGTTCTTCGAGCGGGCTCAGAGCATCGACGGCTACGACGTGATCGAAGCGGTTGCCGCTCAGCCATGGGTGCTGGACAACGAAGTCGGGATGGGTGGAATCTCGTACCCCGGAATCAGCCAGTTGTTCGTGGCCTCGACTGCTCCCCCATCGCTTGCCGCAATCACTCCGCTCAGCGTGATCGACGATTCATATCGCGCAAACGGCTACCCCGGGGGAATCCTCAACACGGGCTTTGCCGCTGCGTTCATCCAGGAACGATCAGAGGAAGCAGCAGTCTTTGGCCAGGAGTGGACCAAGGAACGCGCCGACGAGGGCGACACGATTTGCGCCGACAACCAGAAGTTGCGGCTGCAGAACCCCGACTTCCTGGAGCTCATGCAGGCGAGCCCGTTCTATGATCCGGCGACGGCAGACATACTCGCTCCTGCCACGTTCGTCGACCAGATCGAGGTGCCCGTTTTTCTTGCCGGAGCTTGGCAGGACGAGCAGACGGGCGGCCGATTTGCCGACATGCTCGACGACTTCACCGGTTCACCGCATCTCTATGTGGATCTGATGAACGGCTTGCACACCGACTCCCTCAGCCCGGCAGTCTTCGCCAGAATGGTCGAGTTCCTCGACCTCTACGTCGCCAAGCGGGTCCCGTCACTCGCTGGTGCACGGGCAGTCGCTGGGGTGCTCGTACCGCAGTTGTACGGGATCGATGACGTCGTGATTCCCGACGACCGGTTTACGGGCATGACCTACGAGGACTCCCTTGCGGCATTCGAGGCAGAGCCTCCGATTCGGGTTCTGTTCGAACAAGGAACAGGCGGGACGCAACCGGGCGCGCCGTATCCCGGCTTCATTGCCGGATTCAGCTCATGGCCAGTTCCCGAGGCCGTCGCGACATCCTGGTACCTGGCCGACAATGGCATCCTCGCCACGAAGCCGCAGGCCACCGGGACCGAGGATGAATACACGGCCGACCCCGACGCGCTGCCGCCATCGTTTTACGAGGGCGGGCGCAGCAGCGACATCTGGCGAGCCGACACCGTCTACGACTGGCGGCCGATTCCCGACAACACCGGTGTGGGTTACACGACCGAGCCGTTGCCGCAGGACACCGTCATCGTCGGGACCGGCTCCGTGGATCTCTGGATCCAGTCGTCGGCAGATGACACCGATCTCGAAGTCACGATCAGCGAAGTCCGGCCGGATGGCACGGAAATGTACATCCAGAGCGGCTGGCTCCGAGCCTCGCATCGGGCGCTTGACGCAGCCGAATCGACCGACGTGCTTCCGGTGCAGAGCCATCTCGAAGCCGATGCCGAACCGCTTCCGGCCGGCGAGTTCACACCGGTCCGAATCGAGTTGTACCCGTTCTCCTACGCGTTCCGCGCCGGCAGCCAAATCCGGATCACCGTCGATGCGCCGGGTAACAGCCGACCCGTGTGGGCCTTCGACTCGATCAGCGATGGCGAGACGGTGACCATCGCCCACGACGAGGATCACCCGTCCCAGGTCGTTCTCCAGGTCGTTCCGGGCGTGGCGGTTCCGCCTGGCTATCCTGCGTGCGGTTCACTGCGTGGCCAGCCGTGCCGTGAGTACATCACAGCGGTCAATGAGGTGCTTCCGATCTGATGGACCGACGTGCGGAGCTTGGTGACTTCCTCCGCGCTCGCCGTGAGGCGCTGCAGCCCGTTGATGTCGGTCTGCCCCAGGCAGGCAGGCGGCGGACGCCGGGACTTCGCCGAGAAGAAGTCGCGCTTCTCGCCGGTGTGTCGGTGACCTGGCTCACCTGGCTTGAACAGGGACGGCGGATCAATGCTTCGCGAGACGTACTCATTGCGCTCGCCCGAACCCTGAAACTTGATGACGCCGGTCGATTACACGTGCTTGCTTTGGCCGGCGGCGGAGCGGCCGATGTCATCGACGGAACTGTCGAAGCACCTGATGCGATCGTCCGATTGATCACGTCCATGGAGCCCGCACCTGCGTACGTGTTGGGTCCGCGCTGGGAGATCGTCGCATGGAACTCGGCAGAGGAGTTGCTATACCCGATGCTTCGCTCACTTGAAGCCGACGATCGCAATCTCTTGTGGGTGATGTTTTGCGAACCGAGTGCGCGAGACCTCATCGTCGACTGGGATGATCGCGCCCGCAGCACTCTCGCCGAGTTTCGGGCGAGCACCACGTTGCTCTTCGACGATCCCACGATGATCGATCTCGTCGCTCGCATTTCGACGGCCAGCGCGGAGTTCGCAGCATGGTGGCCCCAGCACGACGTCGCCACCTTTCAGACCCGACTTCGGCGATACGACCATCCCCGATCTGGCCCGCTCGTGTTCGAATATCAGCAGTTGATCCCAGCCGAGTGGCCGTCGTTGCGGGTGATTTGCCAGCTTCCGCTACCTGGCGATGACAGTGCCCAACGGCTTCGCGCCTGGCGCGACATCGGCTGATGCCTGCAACGTAGTGCTTGCAGTAGTTCGCACAGCGCTTGCAAGACTTTGCGGCAAATGTGACCTCGGGGCAGGCGCAATCGTTCGCGAAAGTGGTTGGGGTGGGGGTTTCTGACGCGGCGTCAGATTTTTGTTCGGGGTGCGCTACTCTCGCCGACATGATTGAGATCCCGCATGGGGCGCGGGTGTTCGGCATGCAACTGCCGATCCAAGCGCAGAGCAACTACTTCGTCGGTGAATGGGAACGCGAGGCTGGTCCTGGCGACCTCGCCCGAATCGCCAAGACTGCCGATGACGCCGGATTTCACTACATCGGCGTGTGCGACCACATCGCCCTTCCCGACTCCGTCGTCGGCGGGATGGGTACCCACTGGATGGAGCCGATCGGCACGTTGTCGTGGCTCGCTGCTCACACCGCCAGGGTCGGATTGCTGACGCATGTGTTCGTCCTTGCCTACCGACATCCGCTGATGGCAGCCAAGCAGTTCGCCAACCTCGACTACCTCTCCGGCGGGCGAGCCCTGATCGGTATCGGAGCCGGCCATGTCGAAGCCGAGTTCGACAAGCTCGGCGTGGACTTCCGTCGGCGCGGCAAGGCAACCGACGAGGGCATCCCCGTGTTGACTGCGGCGCTCGAGAACGAATTCGTCGACGGATTCGGGGCCAGGCCGCGGCCAGTGCAGGGTCCGCGTCCGCCGATCTGGGTTGCTGGCTCCAGCAGCCCGGCCATCGCCAGAGCGGCCAGACTCGGCGATGGATGGTTGCCGCAGGGGCCGTCGAATCAGGCGATGGTCGACAGTCTCCAGGCCGCCCGCGAGGCAAACGGTCGCGCCGATCTGGCGATGATGATCGGACACATCACACCGTTTTTGTACGTCGGCGATCCCACCTTCGATGTTGGCGACGGCACAATCAGCGGGTCGCCCGTCGCGATCGCCGAACAGATCCTGGCCGGGACCGCCAGCGGCGTGAATCAGTTGCAGGTCCGTTTCAAAGCCCGCAACTGCGACGAGTTGTGCGAGCAGATGGTTGCGTTCGCGACCGACGTCGCCCCACTTCTGACAACGATCTCCTGACCAGTTCTCAACGACCCCTCATTGCACCCACCTACAAGGAACGCGCATGCTCAGCAATCTCGACGACTATCCCATCCATCAGTTCGCCGAACCAATGCGGTTCGTCGGCACCAGCGACCGCAACTTTTATGACCGCTACTACTTCATGGGATTCGAGCGCAACGGCGACGCAATGTTCATCGCCGGTCTCGGTGTCTACCCGAATCTCGGTGTGATCGACGCGTTCCTCGCGGTGATGGTCGATGGCCAATTCAACGTCGTGCGCGCCTCGCAAGAGTTGGAATTGTCGGATCGACTCAAGCCGGCCGTCGGTCCGCTCAGCGTCGAAGTGGTCGAGGCGCTGAAGCAGCTTCGGGTGCGTTGCGAACCGAACGAATGGGGCATCGAGTTCGACTGTCTGTTCACCGGCGCCCACGAACCATTCGAAGAGCCGCGGCATTACGTTCGCGAACAGGGGCGGATCATCTTCGACACCACCCGGCTCGCCCAAACCGGGACATGGGCCGGCACGCTCAAGGTCGGCGATCGGCACTTCGACGTCGACGATCGCACATGGTGGGGCACGCGAGACCGCAGTTGGGGAGTTCGACCGATCGGCGAGAGCGAACCACAAGGCATTCGGGCCAAGAAGCACTTCAGTTGGTTCTGGATCTACACCCCGATCAAGTTCGAGGACCACTCATTGCTGATCATGATGCAGGAACACCAAGACGGTAGCCGGGTCTTGGAGGAAGCCGTGCGGATGTGGCCAGCAGAGTCGGGGAAACCGAACGAGTTCTTCAGCCGGCCTCGCCATCAGATGCAGTTCGTGCCAGGGACACGGTTCAGTACCGGGGCCACGATTCAGATGGACGCAATGAACGAGGACGGCTCCATTCGCGAGACGCTGGACATCTTGGTCGAACCGATTCTGCCGGTCCATGTCGGCATCGGCACGGGCTACGGCTACGACACAGATTGGCGTCACGGGATGTGGCAGGGCGCAGAGCCGGTCGTGCAACATTTCGAACTGGACACCAACACGCCAGAGGGCAAGGGCCGTCTGTTCGGCATCGTCGACAACGGTGCCAAATTCACCTACTCAGATTCGCTTGGCACCCATACCGGGTACGGGTTGTACGAGAACCTGATCATCGGCCCCCACGACCAATACGGATTCACCGACATGCTCGACGGGTACGTACCGCCCGCCGGAGGCCAATGATGGCGCGCACGTTCAACCTTGCCGACCTGTTCGAAGAAGTGGTCGATGCAGCACCGGAACGGGTCGCTGTGGTCGCGGGCCACAAGCGACGCACCTACCGAGAACTGGACGACAACGCGAACCGCCTGGCGAATCATCTCGTCTCTGTCGGGGTCGGCCGAGGCGACCACGTCGCGATTCATGCCATGAACTGTGCCGAGTGGGTCGAAGCGTTCTTTGCGTGCTTCAAGATCAGCGCGGTTCCGATCAACGTCAACTACCGCTACATGCAGGACGAACTGCGCTACCTCTACGACAACGCCGATTGTGTTGCTGTCATCGTCGAGTCCCAATTCCGGGAGCGCCTCGACGCCGTGATCGCGGATCTCCCCAACGTGCGTTACGTCCTGGAGATCGGGGCCCGTTACGACGCCGCGTTGGCAGCCTCATCGCCTGATCGGCCGAGCTCGGAGTCGCTGGGCTGGAGCAGGTCGAACGACGACCTGTACATCCTCTATACCGGTGGCACGACCGGGATGCCCAAGGGCGTGATGTGGCGTCACGAGGATGCGTTCTTTGCGACGATGAACGCGGCTCGGGCAAGCGCACCATTGGCAAAGCCAGAAGACCTCGGCGACGAGATAAGGGCGTCACAGTTCGCAATGACGATGATGTCGATTGGACCGATGATGCACGGGGGCGCCCAGTGGATGATGGGCAATGGCATCTTCGTCGGCGCCAAGATCGTCCTGTACACCGAGCGCGGATTCGATGCAGAAAAGATCCTCCAGACGGTTGCCGCAGAAGGTGTGAACACGATCACCACCATTGGCGACGCGATGGCCAGGCCATTGGCCGAGGAGATCCTGCGCGCACCGGCGGGCACCTACGACATGTCGTCGCTCTTCGCGTTCGGCAACGGAGGTGCGCCGTTGTCTGCCGCCGTGCGAGAGCAACTGAAGGCCGCTGTCCCGAACGCCGCGATCATGGACAGTTTCGGTGCGTCAGAAACGGGCGCGACCGGTTCGAAGGCCGATGCCGGGGAGGGATTCAGTGCTCCGCGTTTCGCAATGGGCAATCACACCACCGTCCTCGACGACGACGGTCAACAGTGTGCGCAGGGCGTGATCGGCAAGCTCGCTCGAACCGGCTACATCCCGCTCGGGTACTTCAAGGATCCGGTCAAGACCGCCGAGACGTTCCCGACCTTCGCCGGTAAGCGGTGGGTCATTCCCGGCGACTTCGCCCGGATCGAAGACGATGGCACCATCAGCCTGCTCGGTCGGGGTTCGGTCAGCATCAACTCCGGCGGCGAGAAGATCTTCCCCGAAGAGGTCGAGGCTGCGCTCAAGAAGAATCCGGGAGTGTTCGACGTGATCGTGGTTGGCACCCCGAGCGACCGATGGGGCGAACAAGTCACTGCGATCGTTCAACAGCGCGAGGGACATGGCTTGACCGAAGCCAACGTCCAAGCCCACTGCAAGACCGTTCTGTCGGACTACAAGGCGCCGCGTGCTGTCTTCTTCGTCGACCAGGTCCAGCGCACTCCGGTCGGCAAGGCCGACTACAAATGGGCCAAACAGAAGGCCCTGGAGTTGCTCGCCGCAGTGCCAGGCTGAGCTGCGGAACTGCTTCTACGTCAGCGGCTGTCACGTGAGTTCGGGCAGGACCGCCTCAGCGGTCAGCCGGATCGACGACCATGCGGCCTCTATCGGCATGCCACCACAGAGTGGGTGCAGGATCAACGCATCGAAGGGCCCCTGGCCCCGACAACGGTCCACGCACTGCTGGGGGGTGAGGATCTGATACTTGCCCTCGGCGCGGAGTTCTTCGACGGTGGTCGCGTGGCTGTGCGCAGCCGACGAGATATCAGGCGTCTGCCACGCTGAGTAGACCGTCGCCTCATGAAGGAAGTGATGTCCGAGTTCGGCCCACGCCCGATCCGGATCCTCGGCGACGTGCACCATTGCGGTGTCCGAAGAGGGTGCCATGAAGAAGCCGCCCGTACCGTTGGCCGCGCACTGTTCGCCGTAGTACTCGCGTAGGCCGGCGACGTCATCGGCGGCGAAGAACGGCAGTCCGAATCGGGCCGCACGCCGGGCGGCGATCTTGCTCGTGCCGCCGAGCATCAGGATCGGGTGCGGCGTGCTCTGTGGAGCTGGCGTCACCTGCACTGTCGTACCGCGGTACTCGAACGGTTCGCCTGTCCACGCTTGGCGCATCACAGTGATCGCCTCGTCCATCAGAGCGCCGCGGGCCGACCAATCCTTACCGTGTGCAGCGTATTCCTCGGGCCGATAGCCGAGTCCGGCGATCACCACCAGTCGTCCCCCGCTGGCCAGATCGAGTAAGGCGATGTCCTCGGCGATCCGGAGCGGATCGTGTAACGGAACCAGCAACGCAGAAATCGTGATCTGCAGATTCTGCGATGCACCGAAGATCAACCCGGCGATCACCAGCGGGGAGGAACTCCACCCGTTGGGTGCACCGTGGTGTTCCTCCAGGCTGATCCCGCTGAATCCGTTGGCGTCGGCGAAGCGGCACATCTCCAACATCTCGCGATGGCGGCGTCCGTTCTCTGTCCGGTCGGGCTCTGGCATGACCATGTTGAAGCGCAGCAGTGTCCTCACGATGATCCCCTTCTCGTCGATCGTCTCGATCAGATTGTCGGCCATCCGACACGCATCTGACGATGCGTCAGATGCTCAACGATGTCTAGCGCGTTCCGACCAGCCGGGTGTCACTCGTGGTGTGCGAAAATCGCACAATGACGAAGGATCTCAAACTTGGCTGGCACATTGGATACTGGGGTCGGTCGATGCCGAGCGGTGTCCCCGCAACGTTGGCGATGATCGAAGATCTCGGCTACGACAGCGTCTGGACCGCAGAGTCTTGGGGCTCGGACGCGATCTCGCCGCTCGCGTGGTGGGGTGCGGCAACGACCAAGCTGCGACTCGGGACGAACTTGATCCAACTCTCAGCTCGTACCCCGACCGCAACAGCGATGGCAGCGGTGACCATGGACCATCTCTCAGGCGGGCGGTTTTGCCTCGGTCTGGGTGTCAGTGGACCACAGGTGGTCGAGGGCTGGTACGGACAGCGGTTCAACCGGCCGCTGGCCCGCACGCGCGAGTACATCGAGATCGTCCGCAAGGTCCTCGCCCGCGAGGAGCGCCTGACCAATGACGGCCCCGAGTACCCGATTCCCGCCCGCGACGGGCTGGGACTGGGTAAGGCATTGAATGTGATGACTCATCCGGTGCGGGCGGATCTGCCGA
>JANOQU010000507.1:0-5258 GCA_031422355.1 Actinomycetes bacterium | reverse complement strand
AAAGCGCTCGTCTCTGCAGGCACAGCAGCCGTCACAGCTTCAAGAACCGCCACCGGCCGGCCCGAAGCTGGGCCGACGGCCACGACCGCAGTGGCAGCGAACACGCCGAACGCCGCCGACAGCATGACCGATCGCACTGATCGCATGTTCGTTGCCAGCCCCCTGCCCGCCATCGAACGGGAACGCCCCGAACGCCTTGGCTTATTGTATTCACCGTCCGCCCAGCGCTTGTCGGCGCCGCACCCAACCGACAGCGCGGTTTCGCTGGCGACATTCCCGCAGGAGATAATCGGTGCGGTTGTGTTACACATGGCAGACGTGACGACCACCGGAACTCAGGCCGCCAAGCACGGTTCCGCAGCGAGTCACCCGGTGCCGTTGGTTGCATCGTTGCTGGCTTTGGGGGCCGGGTTGGTCTGGAGCCTCGGCGCATTGGCTGCTCGCCTCGCTGAGCAGGCCGATGTCTGGCAATACCTGATCTGGCGGTCGATCGGGATCATCGTCGTGATGGAAGTCATCAGCCACGTTCGCGGTCAGGGCTTGATGACGATACGAGCCTTCAACCAAGGCCCGATCATGCTGATCGGCACGCTCGGTCTCCTGCTGGCGTCACTCGGGTTCGTCTATGCGATCAAGAACACAACGGCGGCCAACGCAGCGTTCCTCGCGTCGGTGACCCCGCTGTTCGCGGTCGTCCTCGCTCGAATCTTCCTCGGGGAACGACTGACCAGGGTGACGATCGGAGCCATGCTGCTGGCGCTGTGCGGGCTGTCGATCATGGTCGTGGCCGACATCGATGGCGGCAATATGGTGGGCAACGTCGCTGCTCTATCCTCGTCGCTCGGGTTTGCGGTGTACACCGTCTGCGTGCGTTCCGAACCGAACCACGACTGGTCCCCGATCCTGCCGGGTTACGCAACCCTGATGGTCATCCTGTGTGGGTCGGTCACGCTCATCGGCGGCAAGAGCGTGCTTCCGCCGGCACAAGACACTGGCTGGGCACTCTTGCACGGGATGGTTCTGATCGTGATTGGAACGATCATGTACAACGTCGGTTCCCGCACCGTGCCAGCCGTTGCTATGACCATTTTGGCCCAGAGCGAGATGGCATTCGTTCCGTTGTGGATCTTTCTCCGATTCGGCGAGACACCGAAGCCGTGGACACTTCTCGGTGGGGCGATCATCCTGGTGGCCGTCATCGGTAAGGCAGTCCTGGACTCCCGACCGAAACCCCGAACGGCGGCGACGCCGAATGTGGTTCATGACGACCTTCTCGAACCGGCCGCCGATTCCGGCCCCGCCTCGGTATGAGCGACGTCGCCGGCAACGGCGACCGGCGCAAGCGTTCGGGGTCCGACAACAAACAGCAACGCTCCGAGCCAGGGCCATCGATAGAGTCGACCACCGTGCATTCTCGTCGGCTCGTCCTCACCTTCGGGCTGCTGACCGGGCTGTTCGCCTCCGGCTACGGCGTGATGTTCACGCTCCTCGACGACTTCCGCGACGAGTACGGCATCGACGAGCGGTCACTCGGATTCGTCGTGGCCGTGGGATTCTTCTCGGCATTCTTCGCCCAGATCTTCTTCGCGCCGCTTGCCGACCGGGGCCACGCACGCAAGTTGGTGTACATCGGAATGGTGCTCAACCTGGTCGGGCTCATCGCAATGGCGTTCGGCGAGACGGTCGCAACGCTGGCAGGCGGGCGAATCGTGATGGGGCTCGGAACCGGGATTGCGGTTCCTGCGATCCGGCGAATTGTCATCCTGGCCGACCCGGACAATCTCGGTCACAACATCGGCAAACTGCTCGCCGCCGATGTCGCAGGTTTCGCTCTCGGGCCGGCGATTTCGGCAATCCTGGTCGGACCGTTCGGTATTCCGGCCCCATTTCTCGTGATCGCGGCAGCCAGTTTGGCGTGTCTTCCAATCATCAGCCGGGTGCGGGTAGATGAGACGGCGGCCGAGGACCAGCCAAGCGCGCGGTTCGCATTCGACCTGCTGAAATCGAGGCCGTATTGCGGAGCGGTGTGCTTCGGCATGGCGGTGTTCTTGATGATCGGAACATTCGATGCGTTGTGGGTTCTGGTCCTCGACGACTTGAACACGGCGGACTGGATCGCCAATCTCGGCATCACCCTGTTCGCCCTGCCGCTGATCTTTCTCGGCTCGGTCGGTGGCCGCCTGGCCCAGCGGGTCGGACCGTTCCGGCTCGGCACGATCGGACTGCTCGCCGGAGCCGGCTTCATGGTCGCCTACGGCCAGTTGGCCACGGGTGGCGCGATGTTCGCGGTTTCGATGTTCCATGCGCTCGCCGACGCGACCACGGTGTCCAGTTCCGGGGTGGCCGTTGGGATGGTGGCACCAAAGGACCGCCAGGCCGGCGCACAGGGAATGCTGGGAGGCGCCCAAACGCTGGTCGGCGGCATCTCGGCGCTGCTGGCTGGCGAATTGTACGAGAGCAGCGGTCGTGGCACGGCGTACGCCGTGTGCGCCGCGCTGATGGTCGCGCTGGTCATCATTGGATTGATCTTCGCCGGTCCCACCTGGCTTCGGCGCCCCGTGGCCGGCGTCCACGGCGACCTCGACCAGTCGAGCGAAACGTCGGCGACTCCCGACCACGTGCCGACAGGTTGAGCCAAGGCGGCTCCGGGTCCGACCTCGTTCACACCCATCGTGCACAATGGCCCGATGAGTTCGACAGGCAGCAAAACGGGCAGCGAAACAGGCAGCGAAGCCGCACGTGATTCGGCGGTGGAGTCGTTCACGATCGATATCGCTCAGAGCGTTCTGGACGACCTCCATCAACGGCTCGCCAACACCCGCTGGCCCGACGAGATCGCCGGTAGCGACTGGGCCTACGGCACCGACCTCGGGTATCTGCAGGACGTGTGCGAATCGTGGCAGCACTTCGATTGGCGATCCGTGGAGACTCGCTTCAACGCGTGGCCACAGTTGACCACAACCATCGACGGCCAGCGTGTCCACGCCATTCATGCCCGGTCTCCCGAACCGGACGCGATGCCGCTGATCATCACCCACGGCTGGCCTGGCTCGATCGCCGAGTTCCTCGACGTCATCGAACCCCTTCGTGACCCTCGCAACCACGGCGGTGATCCGGCCGACGCGTTCCATGTCGTCGTTCCCTCGATTCCCGGCTACGGATTCAGCGGCCCGACTCAAGAAGCTGGCTGGGACGTTCGCCGTGTGGCCGAGGCCTGGAAAGTGCTCATGGCTCGGCTCGGCTACGAGCGTTACGGCGCGCAAGGCGGTGACTGGGGATCGATGATTTCGTCCCAGCTCGCCATCGTCGACGCAGAACACGTTGCCGGTATCCACCTCAACATGGTGCTCGGCATTCCCGGTGACACTCCGTTGACCGACGTCGAACAGGCCGACATGGCCCGTACCGGCACGTTCATGGAGACCGGTTCGGCGTATCAGCAGATCCAGGGGAAGAATCCACAGACGCTGAGTTATGGCTTGACCGACTCACCGGCCGGTATGGCTGGATGGATCACCGAGAAGTTCCACCATTGGACCCATCACCCGAATGGCGATCTCGAGACTGCCGTCACCCGCGACCAACTCCTCGCCAACCTGACCCTGTACTGGGTGACCGGCACGATCAACTCCAGCACCCGGCTCTATTTCGAATCACAAAAGAGCGGCCGATTCCCTCCCTTCGAACGAGTGGAAGCACCGACGGGCTGTGCCTTCTTCCCGGGTGAGATCATCACGATGCCAGAGGCTTGGGCCCGCAATCTCTACAACGTCACGCACATCAGTCGTTTCGACCGTGGCGGCCACTTCGCCGCGCTCGAAGAGCCGGACTTGTTCATCGCCGACGTTCGCGCCTTTTTTCGAACGGTTCGATGAGGGCCGACGCCGAGAATTGTCTTCCCGGTCACCTGACCACTCAACTGACCGCCAGACTGACCGCCATGCACATCCGACCCGCCACCATCGACGACGCGTCCGCCATCCACGAGATGGTCCGGGCGATTGCTTCCGAGACCCGGCTGGACCACACGGTTCTCTCGACGCCCGCAGACATCGCGACTCACGGATTCGGCCCACGACCCGAATTTCAGGTCCTGATCGCCGACGACGACGGGATCCCGGCGGGAATGTGCCTGTTCTTCCGCAGCTTCTCGACCTGGCATGGCACGGTTGGTGCCTATATCCAGGATCTGTTCGTTCGTCCAGAGCATCGGGGCAGCGGATTGGCGGCCGCCCTCCTCTCGTCTACCGCTGCAAAGGTCGCGGACGAGGGCGGTACCTATCTGAGACTCTCGGTCGACGCTGACAACGTTCGCGGGCAGCGCTTCTACGCCAGACAGGGCATGCGCTGGTCCGACGACGAGCGGATCTTCCAGATCGCCGGCGCCGACTTCATCGAGATCGCCACCAACGCCACCGCCAACGTCAACGTCAGTCATGCGTCGTAGTTCGCACGGATCGAGCGGCTGGCACCGCACACACAGGGCTCTGCGCGTGGCAGGCTAGGGACCATGGCGTGGCTGATCAGCGAGGCACGAGTACTTGCTTCGGTCGATGTCGCGGATACGCATCGCGCACGGGCCAAGGGCCTCCTCGGTCGCGACGGTCTCGACGGGGCGTTCGCAATTCCGCACTGCCGATGGATCCATACGCTCGGAATGCGGTTCGACCTCGACGTCGCCTATGTCGATGCTTCTGGCGCGGTGATCAAGATCGAACACATGCGACGGCATCGGATGGCCCTTCCAGTCGCCAAGGCCGATCTCGTGATCGAGGCGAGAGCAGGAGCTTTCGAACGGTGGGGACTCAAAGTTGGAGATCCGATCGAGATCAGGCTGACCAGCCCTGAATCCGACTCTCACTCGGCGCAACCACCACATTCCGACCGCATTCCACCGACTCCCAATTCGTCCGACCGGCTCACTGAGTAGTGGGCACCCTTCTGCTGGTGGCAACACCGATCGGCAACCTCGGCGACCTCTCAGCGCGAGCTGCCGACGCGTTGCGCGGAGCCGCACTGATCTGCTGCGAGGACACTCGCCGAACCGGCAAGCTGATGTCTCATCTCGGAATCAGCGGCGTCCGGATGGTGATCGCCAATGAACACACGGAGCTGGCTCGCGTCGATCAGGTGATGGGCTTGCTCGCCAATGGCAAGACGGTGGTCGTTGTCACCGATGCAGGTATTCAAACGGGTCAATACGGTACGCTCCAACTACAAGGCGATGGCAACTACGCCTACACGCTGGACAACGCTGC
>JANOQU010000506.1:0-3177 GCA_031422355.1 Actinomycetes bacterium | reverse complement strand
ATCGTGCCGTCGGTCGGCGGAACCTGTGTCGGGCTGACGTGTACCTGGAGCCGAGTGGCCGCCGGAGCGGCAGTCTCGATCACGCTCAACGTGCTCGTCGCCGCCGACGTTGCGCCGGGGACACTGATCGTCAATACCGCCTCCGCCTCAAGTGCGACCACACCGGACCCGGACCCGGCCAACAACACCGACGACCACACCACGACAACGACCGCTTCTGCAGACGTCCGCATCGTCAAATCGCTGACCTCTGGCCCCATTGTCGCCGGCGCAACCGGGACGTATTCGATCCTGGTCACGAATGTTGGTCCCTCGGTCGCGACCGACGTGACGATCGGTGACACTCTGCCGAGCGGGCTGACAGCGATCACCGTCAGCACACCGGTCGGCACATGCACAAACACGACGGCTGCGGTGGCGTGTCAGTTCGGCACCATGGCCGTTGGTGCGACGGTCACCGTCACGTTGCAGGTGCAGTTCGCCTCCGACGTCACCGGCTCGATCACCAACACGGCGACGGTCGCCTCCACGACCCCAGATCCGGTGTCCGGAAACAGTAGTTCGAGCACCACAGACCCAATTGCTGGTTCAGCCGACATCAGCGTCGTCAAGACCGGGCCAGCGACAGTGGTTGGTGGATCGGCGTTCTCGTACACCCTCGTCGTCAGCAATGCCGGACCGTCTGCAGCGACGGGTCTCAAGGTCACCGATGCGTTGCCCACCGGCACGACATTCGTGTCGGCCACGAACGATTGCGTCTTCTCCACCGGCGTCGTGACGTGTACGATCGGCACCCTTTCGCCAGGCCAGTCCCGCTCGTTCCAGATCACAGTGAACGCGCCGAACTCTTCATCGTTGACCACGCTCTCTAACACGGCAGTGGTGTCAGCGACGACGCCTGATCCTGTCCCGGGTAACAACACCTCGACCGTGACGACCACCGTGACGCCAGCCACGGGAACCGTGACCGGGCTCGTCTGGAACGATGTCGACGGCGACGGAGTCCGCGACAGTGGCGAGAACGGTATCCCCGGTGTCACTGTGACGATTGTCGGTGACCCGGACGGGGACGGCATTTCGACCACGATCACGCTCGTCACCGATGCCTCGGGATTATTCAGTACGGCCCTTCCGCCTGGCACGTGGACCGTTGCTCTCGTGAAGTCGACGGTTCCGTTGCTCATGACGGCCAGCACTGCGATCGCAGACTCGGTCACAGTCCTCCCAGGCGGAACAGCCTCGGCGGAATTCGGTTTCACGATCGGACAGTTCGACCTGCCATCCGCCGGTGCGGATACTGATCGGATCGTTCGGGACGCAGCAGGTCTCGTGTTGGTCGGCGTTGCGGCCGTCGTCATCAGCCGCCGGCGTCGGCGTCGGCGGGCCGAGGTGTGAGAACTCGGGAGACAGCGCAGTTACGGCAAGGGCTGCCGCCTCGCGCCCGCTCTTGGTTGCGTGGCATGGCCCGACGAGCAGAACGGCTCGACCCGGTGAACCCCGCAGGATTGATCTGCACACTAGGGTGAGGAGATCGTCATAGATTCGGCCGCCATGGATCCGATCGCCACCGATGGCGTTGCGGCGGCGGCGCTCGATCAGAGTCACGATCTGATTGTGGTGCTCGATCACACCGGCACGATTGTGCTGGCGAATGCTTCGTGGCGGGCGGCAGCCGATCGGCGTGGTGCCGGCGCAGCAGACACCGGGTGTGGCGCCAATTATCTCGAGACGTGCGAGCGGTCCAATGCCGCTGAGGTCGCTGCAGGGATTCGGGCTGTTCTGCACGGTGATCTGCCCCGGTTCGAACTCGACTACTCAAGTCAGTCACCACTGGGAGATGCGTGGTACGCGTTGGAGGTGGCGGCGCTCAGTCCGCCGGGGTCGGGAGTCGTCCTGACGCACACCGACATCACACCCCGTGTAGCCCCCAACTGGATGCAGCATCGCACGTCCGATGTCGACCCTCTCACCATGTTGCCGACGTCACCGGCCGGCGTAACCGGTCTGGCTCGAATGCTGACTGATGCCCAAGCGAGTGAGACCTCGCTTGCGGTCGTGACGATTACTCTGTGCGATCTCGCCGACATCGAGTCGCTTCATGGTCGACGATGCGGAGATGGACTCATCGTCCAAACTGTCGCTCGGGTCTTGCGTCTCACTCGCTCCGACGATGCAATGATCCGACCGTCGAACAACCAGTTGATGCTCTTCGCGTCTGTATCCGACGCCCACGGCGGACAGTTTCTTCGAGACAAGATCGCGCAGGCACTGGACGCTCACCATCTCGTGGGCGGAACCTATCTGGAGTCCCGCGTCGAAGTCGTCGTGGTGTCGAGCGATCCGTTTTCCACCCTTGCTTCCTTGATGCCCGGGTTGGCAACCGAGTCCGTAGCCACGTTGCGAAAAGTCGATCCCGGCGCATCAGGCGACATCGTGCCCCTCGGCAACCAAGTCGACAGCGACGACGCAATGCACGTGCCACTCGTGGTGTACAGCCTGCCAGACGGCTACCTGCAAGCGGCCAACGAGGCGGCCCGATCCCTGTTCCGTCTGAATACGCGCCAGCCTGGTGGGCTGCATGCCCGGGACATCGCCGACCCGATCCACCTGAGGAACACGTCCACCGCGCTGTTGGCGTTGAATTCGGGGACGACCGATTCCTATCGTGCGCAACGAACACTTCCGACTGCCGACGGCCCGTTGGCGCTGATGACCTCGGTGCGTCGGCTACTCGTCGGTTCCGGCGCCCTAGCCGTCGTGCTGACCGTCCCTCACGAACTCGATGAAGTACCGACTGCAGCGGCCGACGATCCGTTCGCAGCAGCTCTGGTTGCGGGCACGATCGGCCCGCAGGGCGACATCACCAGCGTGTCATCACCCAATTCGCCGCTGGAGACCGAACTGTCAGGAATCCTCAGCGGGACTTTGTCGCAGACAGTCCATCCCGACGACGTCGACCTGGTGGACCGGATGTTTGAAACGCTGCGACTCAAGGGCAGCGCGGAGGGAGCCTTTCGTCTGCCCCATACTGAGCACGGCTGGTTGGTGTGCCAGTGCCAAATGTTCACGATCAAGCGTCCCGCCGATCCGGCTGCGGGCACACCTTCTCCGACATCCGGCGACGCCCCATTTGCTTTCGTCTTGACGGCCAGCGTCAACATGAAGTCGTTGTTCGAC
>JANOQU010000505.1:0-1755 GCA_031422355.1 Actinomycetes bacterium | reverse complement strand
CGTACATCTCGTCGTTCGCTCTGTGTGACGCCGACGCTGTTACTGCTCATGTCACTGACGACTTCGTCAACGAACACACCGCCGCGCTCTGCAGCGGATGCACTGGCAAGGACGAGTACGCCCGCCGCGTCCCGAACTTTCTCGCCTCGATGCCGAAGCTGCGGTACGAAGTCGAGAATGTGTCGTCCGATGATGACTCGGTCTGGATTGCCTACACATTGCACACCACGGTCAACAATCGAGTCGTCGCCGTTCGCGGCGCGATGCATTTCGTGGTCCGCGATCAACTCGTGGCCCGGCGAACCGACTACTGGGACAGCCTTGTGTTCCAACGACAGGCAGGGCTTGCGTGACGTCCGCCGACATCTTCCACACCCCCGCCACCCCGACTGCGGCGCTCGGCCACAGCGGGATCGAGGTCAGCCGGATCGCCCTCGGCACGATGATGTTCGGTAGCTGGGGCAACGACGACGCGGTCGAGTGCCAACAGATGGTCGACATCGCCCTCGATCACGGCATCACTCTCTACGACACGGCCGATATGTACGACCAAGGCCGCTCGGAAGAGATCCTCGGCGCAGCCCTCGGCAGTCGACGAAATTCGATCGTGTTGGCAACGAAGGTGTTCAACCAGATGGGCGACGATCCCACCGATCGCGGCCTATCGGCGCGTTGGGTCCGTCGGGCTTGCGAGGACAGCCTGCGGCGCTTGGGGACTGACTACATCGATCTTTACCAAATGCACCGCCCCGACCCTGACGTCGAAATCGCGGAGTCGCTCGGCGCAATGCAGGATCTGATCTCGGCTGGCAAGGTTCGAGCGATCGGCACCTCGACGTTCAGCGCGTCACAGCTCGCCGAGGTCCAGGCCGCTGGTCTCGCCGAAGGCGCTGCGCTCAGCACCTGCGAGCAGCCGCCCTATTCCATTCTCGTCCGCGCCATCGAGAACCAAGTCCTACCGACCTGCGTTCACAACGATGTCGGCGTCATCGTCTGGGCACCGTTGAACGGTGGCTGGCTGACCGGCAAGTACCAGAACGATTCGGTCGACGCGTCGTCGCGGGCAGAGCGCAAGGGTGACCATTTCGATCACAAGGACCTCGAGATGCGCGCCAGGAAGCGCCGGATGGTGAACGGTCTGGTGAGCATTGCTGAAGAAGCCGGCCTC
Organism: Actinomycetes bacterium; assembly: GCA_031422355.1. GTDB lineage: Bacteria > Actinomycetota > Acidimicrobiia > Acidimicrobiales > Ilumatobacteraceae > WLMZ01. The sequence continues at coordinate 587 of JANOQU010000505.1, read as the reverse complement.
ACGCTCGTCGAACTGGCGATGGGGTTCGTCCTGTCCAACCCAGCCATCACCTCGCTGTTGATCGGCCCCCGCACGCCACAACAGTTGATCGATCTGGTCGATGCGAACCATGTCGTGCTCGATGCCGACGTCCTGGCCGCGATCGACGTGATCAACCCGCCGGGCGTCACCGTCAACCCCTCCGACAATGGCTAGTCGGCCGCCCGATTGCCTTCCCGGGAGCGATCCATCGGTCGGTCTCGCGTCATGTTCTCAATCGGCCTCGTACGGCACGCGCTCTTGGTGGTAGATCGCCTCGGGAATGGCCCTGACGAATGTGCGCGCTCCGGATCGGCCAATCGGAGCGAGCTTGACGAGGTTGATGCGGGGGTGATCCATATCGGGCGAATCGAGGATGCTGTCGTCGATGACGGCGCAGACGACTTCGGCAACCACCAGCACGACTGGTGCACGCTCGTCACCGAGCGGGATCATCTGGTGCACGATGCACTCGAGTCTGGCGGGCGCCTCTTTGACCGAGGGCGACGAGACTCGGCTGGACGGAATGAGCGTGTAGCCGTGCAGGGTTGCTTCGTCGACGCCGTGTG
>JANOQU010000504.1:0-8274 GCA_031422355.1 Actinomycetes bacterium | reverse complement strand
CAACGTCAACTACCGATACCTCGACGAAGAACTGTGGTATCTCCTCGACAACAGCGATTCGGAGGCGTTGGTGTTCCATTCGTCGCTCGGTGACCGCGTTGCCCGAGTTGCCGAGCGGTTGGCCGGCCTGAAGTTACTGATCGAGGTCGACGACTCGGCTGGCAGTTCACAGAGCTCGGTACCGGGCGCGCTGCGGTACGACGATCTCATCCGCGACTTGGACCCGATGCCGCGCATCACCCGCCGCGAAGACGACGTCTACATGCTCTACACCGGCGGCACCACCGGGATGCCGAAGGGCGTGATGTACTCCCAGGGCGGGCAATCGGGCAGCCTGATCCAGGGCGGCTTCCCACTCCTCGGCGTCGCACCACCGACAGATGTCTCCCAGGTTGGGGCAATCGTCGGCAACGCAGTACGCAGCGGCAATCGCACCGTCAGCATTCCCAGTTGCCCATTGATGCACGGCACGGGAATGTGGCTGGGCGCAATGACGCCACATCTGATGGGAGGCACCGTTGTCACCCTGCAGGCGCGATCGCTGGACACCACCGAACTGCTGCAGGTCATTCAGGACGAGAAGGCTTCGTTGCTGGTGATCGTCGGCGACTCGTTCGCCAAACCAATCGTCAAGGCCATCGACGACTCAGTCGCGGCCGGATCGATCTTCGACACGTCAAGTCTCAAGCTCATCGTTTCGTCTGGTGTGATGTGGACCGCAGAAGTCAAAGAGCAGATGATGGACCGTCTGCCCCAGACGATGTTGCTCGATGCAATGGGCTCGACGGAGGGCAGCATGGGCACCCAGATCTCGATGCGCGGGATGCCCGTCTCGACGGCCAAGTTCAGCCAGATGCCAACGACCAAGGTCTTCACCGAAGACGACCGCGAAGTCGTTGCCGGCTCCGGCGAGGTGGGCATGGTCGCGGCCGGCGGCAATGTGCCCCTTGGCTATTTCAAGGATGAAGAGAAGTCGGCGCGCACGTTCAGAATCATCAACGGTGTGCGGTATTCGTTCCCAGGCGACATGGCCCGAATCAACGCCGACGGGTCGCTCGATCTGCTCGGTCGCGGCAGTCAGGTGATCAACACCGCTGGTGAAAAAGTGTTCCCGGAAGAGGTGGAAGAGGCCGTCAAGCGTGCAGCCGGGGTGCTCGACTGCCTGGTGGTCGGGATCGAGGACGACAAGTTCGGCCAAGCCGTCACCGCCGTTGCGTCGCTGTCCGATGGCGCCATCACCGACGAAGCGGCTGTGATCGCATCGGTCAAGTCCGAACTTGCCGGCTACAAGGCGCCCAAGCGGGTCATCTTCGTCGACGTCGTCCCCCGCGCGCCCAACGGCAAAGCGGACTACAAGCTCGCCAAGCAGTACGCAATGCAAGCCCTCGACAAATCCTGACGCCGGCACGTTCTCGCATGTCCAGCGACTCCTCGCGCCGCCCTCGTCAGATCAGGCAAAGTATCCCATGACGTCGACGACCACGTTCGTGGTACCCGCAGGGTTGAAGATGGTGATCGATCCACCGACGCCGACCTTCACGATCACGTGATTTGCAATTACCTGACCGGGCAGCATGTTGAGATTCGACGAGTTCGGTCGAAGCTCGCCTGTTGGGTAGAAAGTCAGAAAGCTCGGAAGCAACGGTTGGACCGCAACGACGTTCAGCACCACCGTCGATGCGTAGTCCGGGACTGCGCCGAGCCCCGACGCCCGAAATGTGATCGACTGGCCCTCGCCGAGCGGGCGAGGAATGCCGTTCTGACCAGTGCCGTCCCGGGTGTCGAGCGCTCGTTGGGGCTGAATGCCAACCTGACCCGAACCTGCCGATGGAGAGAAGTAGCCGAAAACATCGACCACGAGATGGATTGGCCCAGCCTGATTGAAGACGCTGACCCTGCCGCCCGCTCCGACCTTTGCAATGACCAGATTTGGTCGAACCTGTTCCGCATTCAGGTTGAGATTCGATGCGAGCGGCCTCGCCTCTCCGCTCGGCCAAACGGTCAGAAACCCGCCAGCACCGACCGGACCGGCACCGGTGACATTGAGGATTACTGCGGTCGCATCGGCAGGCACTCCGCCCACGCCGACAGCCGTGAATTCGAGAACTCCACCCTGAGCGATTTGGGCGAGTGGCGCTCCCTTACCTTCGCGTGTATCGACCAATCGAGCTGGCGAGAGCCCTTGCTGACGAACGCCTGCGCCCGATGCAGGATCGAGGAAGTATCCCATGACATCAATCGCGACGTTGATTGAACCGCTTGCGTTGAACACCGCAACCTGGCCGCCAGCACCGACTTTGATGATCGCCAAATTCGCGGCAATCTCACCGGCCGCAAGGTTGTGATTCGACGTCCCCGGTCTGGCCTCACCGCTCGGCCACATCGTCAGAAACGTGTCGACGGACGGAGCGATACCGGTCAAGTTGAGGACGACCGTGCGTGCGTTCGCTGGCACACCAGCGATACCGGCGGCTTGCAAGTTCAGCGTTTCACCTTGCCCCATCGGCCCGATCCGGACACCTACGCCGTCGCGAGAATCGACAAGGCGAGCCGGATTCATTGGAACGAAGACGCCCGGCACCCCGGAGAGCACCAGCGCTCGATTCAGATTCTTCGTTCCCGCATTGGTCGAAGTCACCGCCATCGAATATTGGACCGTTGTGTCGAACTGCTGAAGCGTGGCTGCGACATTCCAACTGACCTGTCTCTCGGCCCCCGGCGACAGTGTTCCAAGACTGAACGAAAGCGGGGTGGCCACGGCGTTGCTCAGCGCCAGCTGCGGAGGCAACGCCAAACTGACAACCACACCGGTCGCGGTAACCGAACTGGAGTTGCGGATGGTGCCGACAAAGTTGAACGGGTTGTTGGCATACACCCCGTTAACGAACTTGACCCGAGCCGGGCCGGAGAGGCCAACGGAAAGCGGTGGTGTCGTGTCAGCAGACAATTGGCCCTGCCCGATGGCGGTCGTGTACGAGATGGACTCCCCCGGTGCGAGTTGGCGTTCGTTCCAAGTAACTGCGTACGCGGAGTCGCTGGTGATTGAACGACTCGTCGAGGTGACGTAGTTCCAGGCGGTGCCGACGATTCCTGGCCACCGAGCGATCTGGAAAACGTCAGGAGGATTCGACCCCACCTTGGGTTGGACCGACGAGACGTGATTTGTGTCCGTCACGTCGGCGAACACATCGAACGCCGCCGGAATTGCCGCTCCGACGTATGTCCGCTCCGTTGTGATGGGCGCTGATCCCGGCACACGAAATGGCGCACCATCGTTACCGTTGATATCGGTGTCGAGCATGATCCGCAGTCCGACCGTTTGCGTAGTGGATGACGTGTTCGCCAACACGTAGCTGATCTGGGCAACATCGGCCTGGCCGGTCTGCACGTTCGGCACGATCTGAAGAACCTGTGTGACCTGAACGGCTCCGTCGAGGAAGACCGCCCGATTGGTCGAGAGATCAACTGCCGTCGGAGCCGAGATGATCGGCAAGTCGTCGACATACTCATTGACGCCGTTGAGGCGAACCGTCGTCGCAGACGTAATCGAATCAGGCCAATCGAAGGTGATCGACCAACTGCCCGGGCCCAACTCTCCAGTCGCGGGGTTTGGTTGCGCCCCAATCGAGAACTCTCCGTCGTCGTTCACTTCGATTGCGAGGCGGGCGTTCCAGACGTCGCCAGCCGCGTGTGCAGATTCGACCACGATCGGCAAAACGGGGCTCGCAAATCCAACGATGACGGCAGCCAGCATGATCCGTCGGCGGGCTGAACCACTCCGGCCAAACAACACTCGACGCATCTGTGCTTCCCATCGTTTCACGGTCGTGGGACGGGGATCGACTCCCCGATACAACCTTCTCGGTGAAAGCAATGGTGATACCTGATCCGACGTGCGTGCAGGGTCGAAGGCACATGCACGTCGGAACATGTTCCTTTGATCTCATAACATAGTCAGGCAAATCCTGACACGGCGCTTACCTGGGGATCGGTGACATCAGTTCGACGCGAGCGCCGTCGGGGTCGGCGAGAAAGACCAGATCGATCCCGAGATTTGCTCTCGTGCTCTCGATGATCGTGCCTCCAAGGGTGACAAGGTGGGCCGCAACGGCATCCACGTCATCGACGTAGAACGACAGGTGGGTGTAGCCGATTTGGCCGCGCGTGGCCGATGGTTGTCCAACGACAGCAGGACTGCGGAAATGGAGCAGCTCGATCTTCAGCCCGTCGAGTTGGATGAACTGAGACGACACCGACACGGGCGAAGCAACTTCCAGGCTGCGATCCAAACCAGGCATCATCGTGTCGTCGAGATCGTATGCAACGACCTTGATGAACCCGAGCCCGTCGCAATAAAATTGCAGGGAACGGTCCATGTCTGTGACGCACAGCCCGATGTGCGATGCCTGCGTTCGAAACTCGGTCATCGTCATTCCCTTCGGAAAAGCAATATGGCCTGGTCGGCGCCGAACACCATAGGTGCTGGGCGGCCGGCCAGGCCATCCGTGTGGGAACGGAATTGATTGGTCGGATTCGACCGATGAGTCAGATCACTGCATCGCTTGGACGCTGGTCGACCGGGTGATGAATCGAGGCATCAGCAACGCAGAGGCGACGACGACAATGGCAGCGAAGACCATCAACCAGGCATGTCCGGACTCGAGTGCAAGCGGCTCTTCGAACGACGTCGTCTGGACGGCGCCGACGAAACCAGCAATGCCCATGACCGAGCCGAAAAAGATTGCCCCACTGCGGGAGCTGATGACGCCGCTGAACAGCAAGCACAGACCGAGGGCAACCTCGATCAAGCCAAGCGTGGTCGTGTGGTTGAAGCCCAGCACTTGGACGACGGGATCTTCCATCGGCCCGTCGAACCCGCCACGGACGACGGCGAGCAGGCCAACGACGAGCAACACCAGCCCGACGATCGCAGCGATGACTGCGTCTGGCGCAAACCGGCGGCTGTATGCGGTGCGGACCGCTGCGACAGGGGCCACCGTTCGCACTTGGCTGACCGCTGCGATTGGTGCCTGTTGCACGACTGCAATTCGGTCGACCTGGGGGTCGGTGACGATGCGTTGTTCGGTGAAGACATCGGGCTGACCGACTGCTGAAACTGTTGGATCAGCGTAGGTCTCGCGGCGGACGTATTGGGGGCCATCTATGTTGCTCATGTTGCTATTTCCGATCAGTGTGAGGTGAAATTCGGTACGGGAAGAAATCAGTGGCTGCGGGCGGTGCGGCCGTTGGCAGCGCGATAGACGAGCAGGGCGATGATCGAGCCGACGATGGAACCAATGATCCCCGACGGCTGCAATGCGCCTTCAACGCCGTCCTTTCGGAACAGCAGATACCCAATGAATCCGCCCACGAATGAGCCGACGATTCCGAGCAGCATGGTGGCACCGATCGACATCGAGTCATTGCCTGGCACGACGGCCCGAGCGACGAATCCGCCGATGAGACCGATGACGATGAGGAAGAGAATGAAACCGATCATGTTGAATTGCTCCTTGTAGTGACCATTGGCGATGCCAACGATTGGCATCACGTCTGTTGCCACATGGCGCACATTTCAAACACGAGATAGTTGTGTGCGCGTCTGCAAACTCGGTGTTGCATTCAACGTGCCCGGTGAGACATGTCCAGATGAACACTTGTCGAACAGGGCTCGATACTGAATACTCCGCGCGAGCGCGGCGGCCTGCACCGCGTCCCCGTCAGTCGCGAGGAGATCACTTCGATGAAGAACGTCCGATTCGTACACATCGGCATCGCCGCAGCACTCGCCGCGGCAACGCTCACATCAATCAGCATCATCCAACAGGTCGGCGCAGCCGGCAACGCCGCATCAAGCTTCGTGCCAATCGTGCCATGTCGACTCGCCGACACCCGGATAGGCCCAGACCACGTTGGACCCCGCGCAACAGCAATTATCGCTGCAGAAGTAGTCCCGTTCGCAGTCTGGGGTTCCAACGGACTCTGCAACATCCCCGCAGGCGCCACCGCGATTGCGACGAATGTGACTGCTGTGAATCCCACGGCATCGAGCTACCTCACCGTCTACCCAGCCGATGCAGCCATACGACCCCAAGCAAGCAACCTGAACTGGACAAGCACCAGCCCACCAACTCCCAACCAAGTCACCGTGGCGCTCTCAGCCACCGGCGTCATCAACGTCTACAACCTTGCCGGCACCATCGACATCATCATCGACATCGTCGGCTACTACGAACCCTCCACCGCGGTATCAGCCGGGCCCGCGGGACCCGCTGGACCGGCCGGACCGGCCGGACCGGCCGGGCCAGCGGGTGCAACCGGCGCAACCGGCGCGGCCGGCACAACGGGGCTCCGCGGTTTCAGCGCATGGGACACCATTCCGAGTGGAGTCACCGTGAGGGGCGAGTACTTCTACGACGTCCACGAACCGAGCGTCTCCGAATGGGACGGGTTCTCCGTGATGCTCCCGGGAATCGCCCCGGTCGCGATGACGAACGCGACTGTGAACGTCAAGGGCGGCGCTGACAACGATGCTGCCTGCACCGGCACGGTCATCGCTCCGACCGCGCCAGCAGGCAAAGTTTGCGTTTACTTGCCAGCCGCCTCCTTCTCCGTCGGAGTACTGCTCTCCACAGTTCAGGCAAACGTCGGGAACCTCACGACGAGAGCATTCTGGGTGCAATTCAAGTCATCCGGTGTTGACAGCGGCAACGAGTACCTCCAGGTCACCTGGGCGTACACGGCACCGTAGCGATGCCCCGGTCCACCGTGGGTTGGAAGGTAGTGCCCGGCGGGACATGTCGTGAGGCGCATTTGACCGTTACTTCCCAATGCCGTACTCCGAAATCGAATCGAAGGAGCTCCCCTTGAAACGCCTCACAAGTATCGCTGGTGTCGTCGCGGCAGTTGCTGCGACGACTCTCTCGGGAATGAGCTTTGTTGCGAAACCATTGTCGGCCGACCTCGCGGTCGCTGCGCCATCGGCCGGGTTCGTCGGTCTGACTCCTACTCGTATTCTGGACACTCGAGAGGGCATCGGCGCGGTCGAAGCACCCGTTGGACCGGGAAATTCGATTGACCTGATTGTCGGCGGCCGAGGCGGTGTGCCTCTCGTTGGAGTGGCTGCTGTCGTTCTCAATGTCACGGTGACCGGTCCAGATGCGCCGTCGTACGTAACGGTTTGGCCAACAGGCAGCCCTCGACCAACTGCTTCGAATCTCAACTTCGTCGCCGGTCAAACAGTACCGAACCTCGTGATCGTGAAGGTAGGCACGAGTGGCATGGTGTCGCTCTACAACTTCAGCGGTTCGACCCACCTGATTGCTGATGTGAGCGGGTACTACACCTCGACCTCGCAACTGACTGCCACGGTACCCACTCGCCTCCTCGACACGCGAGATGGAACAGGAGGCATCGTCGGGCCGACATCTGGGTTGGTGGATGTGATCGTCGGCGGACGGGCTGGCGTGCCAAATCAGGCGTCGGCGGTGGTCATGAACGTCACCGTCACCGAACCCGCCACAAGTGGCTTCCTGACAGTGTGGCCATCGGGAGCAGGCCGCCCCACTGCCTCGAATTTGAACTTCGTCGCCGGTCAAACGGTGCCGAACCTGGTCATCGCGAAAATCGGGCTGGCCGGGAAAGTCAGCTACTTCAGCAGCGGTGGTCCGACTCATGTGATCATCGACGTGCTCGGCTATGTCGACGCTCACCCCACCCAGCCGGATTTTTACCCGTTGGTACCGAACCGAATTCTGGACACTCGTGAGGGCATTGGAGCGCCGACGGGGCGGGTGGCTGGCAATACCTCGATTGACTTACAGGTTCTCGGCAGGGGTGGAGTGCCTTCGTCTGGCGTTGGCGCGATCGTGATGAACCTGACCGTCACAGAACCAGAACTGTCCGGCTATCTCACTGTCTGGCCCGCGGGAGTCGACAGACCAACAGCCTCCAATGTCAACTTTGTGGTAGGCCAGTCGGTGCCGAACCTCGTCATTGTTCCGGTCGGAATCGGAGGACGAGTCAGCATCTACAACTTCGGCGGCAGAGCGCACATCATTGGCGACGTACTCGGCTGGTTTCCGGGATCAGTGTCTACGACCGACACTGTGAACCCATTCGCAGTGCCGGACCCCCCAACTCTGCCGAGATTCACCGACTACAAAGACAGTCAACTCACCCTGCAGTGGGATCCACCTGCGACGGTCGCAAACTATGGCGCGATCGTCGGCTACGAAGTCGATCTCGCCGGTGTCGGAGTTCTCCCTGTTGCTG
>JANOQU010000503.1:0-7075 GCA_031422355.1 Actinomycetes bacterium | reverse complement strand
ATTGCCGAAGCAGTCGGATCCGGACATGCGTTGGATCCCGGCCGGCTACGGGTCACGGGTTGGTCCAAACCAGCGACGGCTCTGTGTCTGATGGTCGATCGAAGTGGGTCGATGGGCGGAAAGCCATTGGCTGCGTCAGCGGTGGCCGCTGCGGCGGTGGCGTGGAGGGCCCCGAAGGACTACAGCGTGCTGGCCTTCGCCAAGGACGTGGTTGTTGCCAAGTCGCAGGACGTCCACAAAGACAGTGACCGGGTCGTCACCGACGTTCTGACACTTCGCGGGTTCGGCACCACCGATCTCGCCGGGGCGCTGCATGTCGCGCGTGTCCAACTGGCACGTTCCACAGCAGCGCGCCGAATTGCCGTGCTGTTGTCGGATTGTCGAGCAACCGTCGACGGCGACGTAACTGCTGCGGCGGCGACCCTCGACGAACTCTTCATCATCGCCCCGGAGGGTGACTCGGCCGAGGCCCACAAGCTGGCCGTCGCTGTCGGTGCGAGACTGGCCACCGTCGCCGGTCCCTCAGAAGTCGCCGCTGCGATCTCGCGCCTTCTCGACGACTGACCCATCAGAGGATGGGGATGACGACTCAGTGCAACCGGGACATCCAGGTCAGCCGGGGATCGCCAGTACAAACGGTGGCGGATCGGGCTGAGCGGCGAGCCGGCGGGCGATGTATGCCATTGCCGCGAGTGTGCAAACGACGAAGACGGTGTTGAGCCCAAAGATGATCCGAGCGTCGCGTTGAGCGGCGGTGCACGCCGTTCGTGAATACGTCAGAGGGTCCGCGTCGATGGGTTGGGCGTTGAGCGCCGGTAGTGGGCCCGAGTCGCGTGCCGAACTGGCGAACAAACTGTTGCAATCGACGGTTTGGGATACCTGCTTTGGTTCCTTCAACGACAGGTCGATACCGATCGGAACGGAGTCGGAGAGGGGCTGGACGGCCCACAGCAACAGCACGCACAGATACCATGCGACGAGGCCGGCTGCGGCGAAGAGCATGAGACGGCTGGCACGGCGCGGCATTTTCCCGAGGCTATCTGTTGCAACCCGACAGCCGCCTGTCACTCGTAGGCTCGACGTGTGAGCATTCTCTCGGCAGCCCCACCCGTCGAACGTTCCAGACATGATGTTGGCCGGCGAGTGGTGCAACTGTGCGACGCATCTCGCAGCGACCGAATGCTGCTCGTGGATATCTGGTATCCGGCTGTTCTGAACGGCGAGCTGTTGACGCGGTACGAACCAATCCCGTCGATTGTGTTCGAGTCCGCATCCGCTCACGACTCTCCGGAAGTTCTGACCCAACCTGATCGGAAATTTCCGTTGGTCATTCTGTCGCACGGCCGAACGGGGATGCGCTTCGCCTACTCGTTGCTGTGTGAGGCACTCGCAGGGCGTGGCTTTGTTGTCGTCGCTGCTGACCACCCCGGAGACGCCCTCGCGGACTGGCTTGGCGGTACGTTCGTCGACGACCGAACCAACGAGACCGGACGCGTCGGCGATTCGGGATTTCTGCTCGATCAATTCGTCGGCCGAGCTGTCGACGCCACCGGCGAAGCGAATCTCGCCGATCTGGCTGCAGTGATTGACCCCGATCGGGTCGCTGCCATCGGGCACTCCTATGGTGCCTATACCGGCCTTGCTGCGTCGGCGGGCGTACGCGGCATCGAGCCCGACGGGCGAATCAAGGCTGTCGTCGGTCTGCAGCCCTACACCCGCTCGATGAGCGATGCAGCGCTCTCGAGGGTGAAAACTCCAACTCTGCTGGTCATCGCCGAGTTCGACCAGACCACGCCCGCTGTGACTGATGGCGATCGACCCTGGCGGTTGCTGAACGGAAGCCCGACTTGGCGACTGGATGTAGCCGGTGCCGCTCATCACGCGTCCAGCGACATGGGCCTCTATCTGGAACTGGCCGGGAAACTTTCCGACCTACCTCCGATGGTGATGGCGTATGTAGCGATGATGAGTGGTGAGTCGACGGGACCGTCATTTCGCCCCTGGCGGGAACGGCTGCTGGTGCAGGTCCGGGCCATTGCAGCGTTCTTCGACATCGTCCTTGGAATCGACACCGCCCGCGGCGAATCCGAGGCGGCTGCGATTGCCGCGACCGCCGGCGTGGATCTTCAGCGTCGCTGACTCAGCAGCGAACGTCTTTGGGCGGGACGATGCCCTTGTCGTTGGACTCTGCCGAAATCACCGGCACCGCAGGGTCGACGGTCGGAGCGATCGTCGGCGTCGGAGCAACGGTGGTGGTCGTCACCTGCCCACCGCTTGGCGCCAACGTGGCTGGTGTCGATGTTTCGACGACGACGGGGGCGCCATCTTGTGTCGGCGCAGCAATCAATGGCGCCTTGCCGCGAAAGACGGCAAGGATCGCCTTCATGTTGTCGCCGCCGAGGCGGGGAATGAGCACGGCGTTTCCGCTGCGCTCATCGGACTTGACCTCGATCTGGTACGAACGAAGGTTGTCGGGGTCCAAATTCTCGATGACACCGGCGAACTGCAGCATCCGATTGACCGTCAAATTCTGATCGGTGACCACGTACTTCTCGGCCGTGTCGATCAAACCCCGGGCGACCGATGGCGTGTACACGCCCGTACTCAACGCCTTGGCGACGATTCGGCGCAAGAAGTCCTGCTGGCGCGAGATTCGGCCGAGGTCGGCGGCGGGGTCCTCGACCCAGACATTGCTCGTTGGGTCGAGGTACTCGTAATGACGCGACCGCACGTAGGCCAACGCATGATCACCATTGAAATTGAAACACCCCGGCAATGGCACGTCGAGACCGGTGTTCTCGTCACGCGCTGCATATGCGAACGGGACAGGTACTCCGCCGACGGCGTCGACCAAGGTCTTGAAGGCGCAGAAGTCGACCTGGATGAAATGGTCGATACCGATTCCGAAATTGTCGTAGATCGTGGCGATCAGCGCTGTGGGGTCGTTCTTGACGTAGGCCGAGTTGATTCGGCTCTCGCTATCTCGACCGGCGATATCGACCCACAGATCTCGCGGGAACGAGAGCACGGCCGCCTGGCTGGTGGCCGGGTCGACGCGCATCACCATGATCGTGTCGCTGCGCTCGCCGAGAGAGCTGCGATCGCCGAACGCTCCAGCAAACGGGCTGTCGGCGTCGACGCAGGCGTTGTTGTCCGAGCCGGTGATGAGAAAGTTCTTGGCTGCCGGATCGGCCTTCGGGAACGTCTCGGTCGGCCCCAGTTGGGCGTCCTCGGCGTCGGCCAGGTTGACGATCCCGGGGGTCTTCTGTTGGCGGCTGACAATCCGTTCGCCGGTCATCAGCACGATCGCCCCGGCGAAGCAGCCGACAATCGCCAGACTGTTCACCAGAAGCACCAGCTTCTGCGCGACCGAGTGGCGGCGACGTGGTGATGGGTTGGACATGACGCTGCGACGATATCGGCCGAGGGTGCTCAAGTCAGGGCACTGACCCGTCGTCGGAGGCTCGGTGACTGACAAGCCCCAGGTCAGAGGGTCAACGCAACCTCACCGGTTCACGGGCATTTGAGGCCCTTTGGCGGCACGATGCCTCGTGTGCCCTGGTCCTCGACGGTGACCGCCGGCAGCGTGGTCGTGGTCGTGGTCGGGGTGGTCGTTGTCGTGGTCGTGGTCGTGGTCGTGGTCGTGGTCGTTGACGTGGCAGGGCGAGTCGTGCCGGTCGAGGAGGCCGACGTCGTCGTCGGACGCGGGGCCGTTGTCGTCGTCTTGGCAGCTGTGGTGGTGGTCGTGGTGCTGCGATCGACAGTGGTCGTTGATTCGAAGACTTGTTCGGGCGCAGTCGCCAGTTGGGCCCAGCCACGGAAGATCGCCAGGATCGCCTTCATGTTGTCCCCATCGAGGCGGGGCTCGATGACTGCGTTGCCGCTAATGGTCTTGCCGATTCCTTCCACCTGGTAGGTGCGGATGTCGTCCGGATCGAGGTTCTTCAAGACGCCGGCGAACTCGAGCTGCTTGCCGAGCGTGAGGTCCGGGTCAGTGACGACGTAGTTCTTGGCGACCTCGACCAAACCGCGAGCTACTTCGAGGTCAAAGACCCCTTGGGAGAGCACCTTTGCGACGGCGCGACGCAGAAAGTCCTGCTGGCGGGCGATCCGGCCGTAGTCGTAGCCGTTGTCGTCTCGGTATGTGCCGGTGTCTGGATCGAGGTATTGATAGTGGCGGCTGCGCACGTAGGCGAGCGCCGAATCACCGTTGAACGTATAGCAACCGGCGCTCGGCACGTCGAGGCCGGTGTTCTTGTCGCGGGCTGGGTATTGGAACGGAACGGTGACTCCGCCGACCGAATCGACCAGAGTCTTGAAGGCGCAGAAGTCAATCTGGATGTAGTGGTCGACGGCGAGTCCGAAATTGAGAAAGATCGTGTCGATCAACTTCTGTGGGTCGTTGACGCTGTAGGCGCTGTTGATCCGACTGTTCTTGTTGGTGCCTGCAATCTTGACCCACAGGTCCCGGGGAAACGACAGGACCGAAGCCCGACTCGTGGATGGATCCACCCGCATGAGCATGATCGTGTCGCTTCGTTCGCCCAGCGCATCACGCTCTTCGATCGGGTTTGCACTGTTCGGATCGTTGCACGCCCCGTTATCTGAACCCGTGATCAGGAAGTTCTTGGCTTCAGGATCGGCAACCGGGAACGGCTCGGTTGTGGTGGCCGCTGGTTCGCCGTCGGCAGTCGTGCCGCCGCTGTTTGTTGTGCCGGCCGTGCTGGCCTCGGTCGAGTCGGTCGGCTGGGCCAGTGGGTTCCGGATCGTGTTCGAGGGACCAGAGATTTCGGCGGTCTTTTGTTGGTTGTCCAAGACGTTCTGACCAAGCACGAGGGCGCCGGCGCCGAGAAAGCATCCGAGGGCGATTGCGAGGTTGAGTGTGAGAACCGCGAAGTGAGGCGCCCGATGATGTTGCTTGCGCTTGAGCGGGGGAGCCTTCGGTGCCGCCGTGCCGTTGTCGCCCATGCCCTCGTCACCCATGAGAGGACAACACTAGCGGTGGGCTGCACGCCGCCGGTATGCGCCCTGGCGCAAACGGCGGGACCGACGAGATAGTTTGGCGACGCATGCATCGATGTCCCCAGTTGCGAGCATTCGGCCCTCGTTTGACCGGCTCCAGACCGTCATGGATCGAGCGCCTGGACGCGTTGCATCTGCTCACTCCGCTGAGAATCGCGCTGGTGCTGTTCTTTGCACTCGTGGCGACGTTCGTTGTGCGCCGAGTGGTTGCCAAGGCGCTTCGCAAACTGTTCGCGCGAACGATGCCTGCTGAACGATTTCGGGCTGAAGCTCGGCATCGAGCATTGACATCCGCATCGCGGTCCGCTCTTGTGGGCGTGATCTGGGCCGTCGCCGTGATCACGGTCGTCAGCGAGGTCGGCCTCAACATCGGCGCCTTCGTCGCGACCGCCACCGTGATCGGCGGTGCGATTGCGTTCGGCGCTCAAACGCTGATCCGTGATCTGATATCGGGTTTCTTCGTGCTTGCCGATGATCAGTTCGGAGTCGGTGACGAGGTCGATCTGGGGCATGCCAGTGGAACGGTGGAGCGGGTCACGTTGCGCACGGTGCGACTTCGTGATGGCGAAGGCCGAATCTGGCACGTTCCGCATGGCAATGTGCTCCGCGTCGGCAACCTGTCCAAAGCCTCGGTGGCAGTTCTCGACATCGAAATCGCCCGAGCGGTCTCCGTCGACGACGCAACGGCTGTGCTTGCTCGGATTGGCGAGGCGCTGACGGCTCACGACTCGATTGCCTCGAGCCTGACCGGCGTACCCGTCGTCGTCGGCGTCACCGATCTACGCGACGATCGCTATGTCGTGCGTCTCAGCGTCGAAACGGTGCCGACCGGAAATGATCAGGTTAAGAGAGTCTGGCGGGGCCTGATCCTCCAGGCGTTCGCCGCTGGTGAATTGGTCGGCCCCCCGCTTCGGTATCCCACGGGTGACGGTACCTGAAAACGACGGCACCGCCATTGTTGACCGCGGCGGGAAGTGAGGTCAACAATGGCGGTGATCGCCACAAGAGTGACACTGGCTTCTCCGTCGGGCGGGACAGCGGGACTGATGGAGAAACTGGAGTGACACCGGTTTTGATTTGTGACGCCACTATGGCCGACCCTGTGCAAGCAGTGCGCCAAGGGGGCTCAACGGAACTGCAAAGATTTCGCACGCATAGCGGTTGTCTGAGCAGCCTGGGTGGGATTTCCGCACTGCCCGTGCGTAAATGCCCTGTTCAGGGACCGGTCGGCGGCGGCCCGTCACCGAACGCTGCGTCGACATCGGCCGACCAGTCGACGTCCTCAGTGCTCTGTCCCGCCAGGTGCACCGCCGCCCGTCGTGCGCCCAACTCGACAGCGGCCTGCTCGACCCGCTCCGTCAGCACGCGGTCGGCGATCTCGGAGCGGATCCGACTGGCAAGTGCCGGGGTCGCACCTCCCGTACTGACAGCGACAGCGATCAGTCCACGACGGGCAATGGCTGGGAGGATGAAGGAACAGTTCTGAGGATCATCGGCGCTGTTGACCCAGACCCGACCGCGTCGTCCGTCCGCGGCGACCTGTGCATTGACCGCTGGATCGTTTGTCGCCGTGATCACCAGTTGAAACTCCGCTGCTTCACCGTTGCGGTACGGCCTTCGCTCTATTCGGTGCGAGATCTGCTCGAAGCCGTCGACGATCTCGGGGGATACAACGGTCACGCGCGCCCCGGCTTCGAACAGTCCGGTTGCCTTGCGGAGTCCGACCGGGCCTGCCCCGACGACGAGAACGTCAACGCCCGCCAGATCCAAGAACACCGGGTAGTCGAACGGCATCGGCGCACGATATCGACTGCGCAGGCCCTTCGCAGCGCTTTGGAGCGCTGCGTGATCGACCCCGTTCGGTCGAATCACGACGAATTCAATAAACCTGATCGGGATTGTCGGGATATAGTGTCGAGATGTCGCTGATCTCGTTTCCTGACATCCTCGAAACCGGCCAACCCGCTGACACATTGCGCTGGGCGGCGCAGCAATACGGCGCCGAGAACCTCGTGGTGACCGCCAGTTTCGAAGATGCTGTCCTCGTCCACGT
>JANOQU010000502.1:0-15316 GCA_031422355.1 Actinomycetes bacterium | reverse complement strand
GAACCCGGTATCGACGTCGCCAGTCCCGATCGACCGCTGGATGATCCGCTCGACTGGTCGGGCGTCGTTGCTCCGGATCCGTTCGTCGACGTCGTGTTCGACGAGCCGATATTCGAACCAGTGACAGTGGACCCGTTGTCACCGACGTCGTGGGCTTCTTCGTCGGTGACTAACACGTCGACGGTGAATTGGCGGTTTGCAGCACCGATCTCTTCCAACGCGTCTCTGACGAGCGGGAGATAACGAGACATGATCCGGTCGCGAAGGTGAGTGTTGGGAGCGCTGACACGAAGCTCGGTGGAATCGCTCTCGAGGGGCACTACGTCTTGAAATGTGGAGAACCACACGGCCTCAGAGACCTGGGCCCGAAGGAGTTGGGCGACCGCTGTCCACAACTGCTCGTAGTCACTCACCTGCGCCTCCATCCCCTCGCCATGATGCTTTCCACACCATTGTCCACACGATGTGGACAACATTTCCGCCGGATTGGCAGAACTCGGCACGCTAGCAGTGTTTCCCACAGGGCTGCGCAAGACTCGTTGCGATGCAGGTCAGAGCTGACATCGTCGAACCCCCTGAGCAAGTGAAAGACGCGGTCGGTCGGGTCAGGTGTGCTAGGGCTGTCGATCCACTGTCGTGGCTGGCGGGCCGTTGTTGGTTGCCAAGGCGGGGCCCGCACCCCTAGCCTGAATAACTCTGGCGCGGTGCCTGCTTGTCTTTCCGCGCGAGGACTCAGATCCAAGAATATGCAAGACCCTCAGTTTCCAGAGCCTTCGGCGCCGTGCCGATCGCCGAAGGTTTCTGCTGACTGCCCAGGAGGCCTGCGATGAAGCGCACCTTTCAACCGAACAATCTGCACCGTGCCAAGAAGCATGGTTTTCGTGCCCGGATGAGCACCCGCGGTGGCCGCGCCGTGTTGAAGTCGCGTCGGGCCAAGGGTCGGCACCGTCTGTCCGCTTGATCGGGCGCATACACGGGCGAGCCGGCTTCGAGCGTTTGACTCGACACGGCTTGCGCGTCCGCTCCGGAGCGCTGTGGTGCACGTACGTACACGATCCTCTCATTTCGCCCCCGCAGGTGGCGTATGCAATCGGCCGCACCGTCGGCCAGGCAGTGACGCGCAACCGGGTTCGTCGCCGACTGCGGGCCCTGATCTCTCGGAAATACCAGGATCTACCAGCGGGTTTGTATCTCATCGGAGCACGGCCGGAAGCAGCAGAACAATCATTCGACGAACTGACGTTCGATCTATCTCGCCTGCTCTCGGCGATGCTGGCCAAGTCCGCAGTGTCCACCGCAGCGGCGGCCAATCGGACCGTGCCTCGACCACCGGAGCGGCTCGACGAATGATCCGCGCTGTTCAGTGGTACCAGCGTGGCGTCGAAGGGCGCCCGTCACCATGTCGATTCACACCCAGTTGCTCCTGCTACGCGGTCGAAGCACTGGAAATCCATGGCGTCGGCCGCGGCTCGTGGCTGACGATTCGCCGACTTCTTCGTTGTCGTCCGTTCGGGCCGAGCGGGTTCGATCCCGTCCCAGTTTCTGATTCCTCCACTCACGACGTCCTGATCGCGGACGTTCCCACACAGAGAAAGGGTGAGTAGACCGATGTTTGAAGGTCCCGCCTGGCTCGTTGCCCAGTTCTACAGCCTGACCCACAGTTACGCCGTCTCGATCGGCATGATCGCCCTCGTCGTCATGATCCTGGTGACCCCGCTGACGCTCAAGAGCACCAAGGGAATGCTCGAGATGCAGCGACTGCAACCCGAGATGAAGCGGCTCCAAGCCACCCATCGGGGCGATCGTCAGAAGCTGAACGAAGAGATGATGAAGCTCTACTCAGAGCACAAGGTGAATCCCTTGGCGTCATGCCTGCCGCTGCTGCTGCAGATGCCGGTGTTCTTCATCATGTACCGGGTCCTGCACGGTCTGACGTCCAAGGGCGAAGGCGGCGGCTTCGACCCGTCGTACATCTCGAAATCCTCCGAGCTCTACCGCGATCTCGTTGGAGACACCGAGATGCTCTCCCTCGGCCTCGACCTGTCGAAGTCACCGGCTCACTTCATCGGTGAGTCCTTCGGCAAGGGTCTGATCTACGCCGGCTTGGTCGTGCTCTTGGCCGGCCTCTATTTCATCCAACAGAAGATGGTTGCCTCCCGGGCATCGGTGAGTCCAACGATGTCTGCTGGACAGGCCAAGTTGATGCAGTACTTGCCCGTTGTGTTCGCCGTGTTCCAGATCTTCTTCTTGACCGGACTCGTGATCTATTACGTGATCCAGGCTCTCTTCCGGATTGGGCAAAACGCCTATATCACTCGCCGCTTCTATCATGGCGATGAGTCGCTCGGCCGGATCGCTCAAGCTGCGGGTGAGCGGGCGCGTGAAGAGGCCAAAGCCAATGGATCAGACAAGGGTCCAGCCGCCGGGGGGATGTTCGCCCAGGCCAAGCGCGACGCTCAGGCACGACGAGACGCCCAGGACGCCGATCGGAAAGGCGGCGCGGTTGCAACCTCGAAAGGCGGCCGTCCGCAGCGGCCGGCGTCAAAGGCCACCGGGTCTGGCAACGGCAAATCGGCCGGCGGTAAATCAGACAACAGTGCCAAGTCCGACAGTGCCAAGTCCGACAGTTCCAAGTCCGACCAGCCAGCCATGACCAGCAAGCGTGTGACGCCGCCGAAGAATCGCCCGACGCCATCAGCGAGTCGCCCTCAGCGTCCGACCTCGTCGGGTCGGCCAGGTGCGCCAGCGCGTCCGAATCCGCCCAAGAAGTAGTCGGGCGGTTGAAAGTGCCGCCGTGCCGTTGATGCGGTCGGCGGTCGGTCCGTGTGCGGAAGCGGACCATCTGCAGAACTCGCGGGTCACCCTGACCCGCCATCTCGTTGGGAGACGACAATGCAATGGGTTGAAACGACAGGAAAGACCATCGACGAAGCCAAGGGTCTCGCGCTCGACCAGCTCGGAGTCGGCGAAGACGAGACGGACTTCGAGATTCTCGAAGAGCCCCGTAGCGGCTTATTCGGCCGCGTGAAGGGTGAGGCTCGGGTTCGAGCTCGCGTACGGCCCACGGCAGTCCGCCCCAAGCTGGAGCGCCGAGACCGCAAGAAGGGCCGTGAGCAGGGGGAACAGCCTGCCGGCTCCCGTGGACCTGATACGATTGACTCAGCCCGTTCCGCTTCCCGTTCCGGCAGCGGTGGCGATCATGGGGAACGAGCCAGCAACGGTTCGGTCGATTCGCCGTCACGTTCGGGTCGGGGTAAGCCGCAGCGTCGCGATGCTGTACCAAACACACAACGAGAGGACGCAGCCGTGAGTGCACAACAGGTAGGCGAAGAAGCGAAGAAGTTTCTGACCGAGTTGGTCGCTGCATTTGGGCTGGAGGGCACGGTCGATCTACGCGAGGACGGCGACGATCTCGAGTTGGCTGTCAGTGGCAATGACCTCGGGTTGATGGTTGGGCCTCGTGGCAATACCTTGCTCGCCGTCCAGGACCTGACCCGCGTCGCGTCACAACGGCGTCTCGGCGACCATGACACCCGTCTTCGGGTGGACGTTGGTGGGTACCGGGTGCGCCGTCGTGAGGCGTTATCGCGTTTCGCAGCCCAGATCGCAGAACAGGTCGTCAGTTCGGGGGAGGCTCGGGCCCTTGAGCCAATGCCGTCTGCAGACCGCAAGGTGATTCACGACGTGTTGACCGAGAATGCGTTGGTCGTCACTCGTTCTGAAGGTGATGATCCGAATCGTCGGGTCGTCATCGCTCCGGCGAATGCCTGACGACACACTCTTAATCCAAGTACTCGACTCTCTGCGTGAGCGCGGTGCGCTCGGTGAGGCTTCTCTCACCGCCGCCGTTGCTCACGCAGAGTCTTTTGTGGGCCCAATTCCGTCGACGGCGACTGCATTGCTCGATCTCGGTTCTGGGGGCGGCCTCCCTGGCCTGGTGATCGCAATGCGATTGCCAGGTTTGGCCATCACACTCACCGACCGCCGAGAACGGCGAACCGATCTGGTTCGTCGGGCATGCTCACAATTGCAGATCGACTCGCGAGTGACCGTCTTGACCGGGGATGTCCGCGATCTTGGCCGCCGGAGGGAGTTGGCGGGTCAATTTGGCGTCGTGACAGCGAGAGCATTCGGCGAGCCGTTGTGGACCTTGGAATGTGCCAGGCCGTTCCTCTCGCCATCTGGATGCGTCATCGTTTCTGAGCCACCACCTCTGGTCCGGCCCTCCCCCACCCAGGTGCCGGCCGGCCCCGGTCTCGGACTCTCCGACTCAGCAGAGTCTGCTCAGGTCGAGCCCGTCGACGATCGTTGGCCGGTTGATTCTGTGCATCGACTCGGCTACGTCGCTGATGGGTCGGCCCACCCGCAGGTCAGGCGATTCTTTCTGGCCTGACGCCAGGTCATGTCGATCGAGGGTTGTACGAAACGAACGAACCCTCATGTTCCACGTGAAACATTTTCAAGACTGACCTTGGTCGCGCGAGACAGGATGTTTCACGTGAAACGTCCGAATGACCATGACTGCTTCACCAGAGCCGATAGTGTCGGTGGCAGAAGTCGTGGTAGTTGCGAAAGTTGACGAGGGAGACCACCTGCGTGATGTCATCGGATACAGAACGATCAATCGAGGCTTCCAACCAACAAGATTCGGTTGCAACGTACGCGCTCCCCCGGGTCATGGCCGTCGCCAATCAAAAGGGCGGGGTCGGCAAGACGACGACGACGATCAATCTCGGGGCGTGTTTGGCAGAACTCGGCTTCCGAACGCTGATCATCGACCTCGATCCCCAGGGCAATGCATCAACGGGGCTCGGCATCGAGAATCGTGGGCTTGAAACGTCGATGTACCACGTGATCATGCATGAAGTGCCGCTCGAGAACTGTATCGAACCGGCATCTGTCAAGAATCTGTTCGTTGCCCCGGCCAGCCTGGATCTGGCTGGTACCGAGATCGAACTCGTTCCAGCCTTTTCCCGAGAGAACCGTTTGAAACGGGCGATCGAGGCGGTCAAAGATGACTACGACTACGTTCTCATCGATTGTCCGCCGTCGCTCGGACTCCTCACCGTCAACGGGTTGACCGCCGCCACCGAAGTTCTCGTACCGATTCAGTGCGAGTACTACGCGCTGGAGGGGCTCGGGCAACTTCTTCGCAACGTCGATCTCGTCCGCCGCAACCTGAACCCGACGCTGACCGTCAGCACCATCGTGTGTGTCATGTACGACGCCCGCACCAAGCTGGCCGATCAGGTCGTGCGGGAGGTACGTGAGCATTTTGGTGACAAGGTGATGAGGACGGTGGTGCCGAGAACGGTCCGGCTCTCCGAAGCGCCCAGCTTCGGCCAGCCGATCATCACCTTTGACTCATCCTCAAGGGGTGCTGTGGCATATCGAATGGTTGCGAAGGAGGTGAGCGCGAATGGCACGCCTCGGGGGACTCGGTAAAGGTCTTGACGCACTCATTCCGTCCGAATTCGAATCGGGCGAGTCGCAGGGGAGTGCCGCCCAGAGTTCGGCATCATCCGGCAGTGACGGTCCTCGTCTTGCCGAATTGCCGATCGATTCGCTGTCACCAAACCCACATCAGCCGCGCGTTCATTTTGATGAGGAGACGCTTGCGGAGCTCGCCGCGTCAATCCGTGAGATCGGGGTACTTCAACCCGTTCTTGCGAGAGCGGTTGGTGGCGGAAAGTATCAGTTGGTGGCTGGCGAACGCCGCTGGCGCGCTGCTCGCCGGGCCGGCCTTGCCACGATCCCGGCAATTGTGCGAACGACTGATGATCTCAGCTCGATTGAACAGGCACTCGTCGAGAACCTTCATCGACAGGATCTCACTCCGCTTGAAGAAGCCGCCGCCTTTCAGCAACTGATCGAAGACTTCGGTCTCACTCACGAACAAGTGTCTTCACGAGTCGGCAAGAGCCGATCTGCTGTCACCAACACGCTGCGGCTGATGTCTCTTCCACCGTCGATCCAACACCTGCTCGCCGACGGTCGGTTGTCCGCCGGACATGCTCGGGCTTTGCTCGGCAGCCCTGATCGGACGTTCCAGGAATTCTTGGCCAAGCGAGCCGTCGACGACGGACTGTCGGTCCGAGCCGTCGAGGAGGCGATCCGTGATCGCCAGTCTGGCGGTTCAGGTGAGTCAGTGGATGAGGGCGGGCGTCAGAATGTGACGGGCGTCACAAGGCAACAGGATGGGGCCGGCCTCTCCCCAATGACGCGACTCCGACCGCCCGGACTTCTGGAACTGGAGCACCTTCTTGCGGAACATCTCGACACCAAGGTTGCCGTTTCAATGGGGGCCAAGCGCGGCAAGGTGACCATCGAGTTCGCCGACCTCGAGGACCTTGAACGGATCTATCGACAGATGGTCGAAATCGGTCAATCGGACGCCTCTCGTTGATGCCGCGAGAGGCTGAAATGGCACTCTCCACCAACAACAACCGATTTCTTCGTTGAGCACTCTCACCCTTGGGTGTAGCTCGCGCGTGAGGGTTACACACATCGTGTGGAAAGATATGTGGATAAACTCTCGACGTCAGTGAGCGGTCCATGCCTCGAGTGCATCACGCACGACAGCAGTGAGGGGAACTGATAAGTCGACGGTTTCTCGAATCTCGGTGATCGAAATCAGCACGGCAGGCATCCGGGTCTCACGTAACACCTGCAGTCGCATGCCTTGCACACGGGCCGCACATCCATCAGACTCAAATCCGGAGAACGGCTCAAGGCCTCTAGCAAGCCGTTCGGCCAGAGCCTTGCCGCCGGCTGACTCGAAGGTGGGCACCGAGTAATACGAGACATGGCTCGGGCCATCGACCGTTGTGGCGAATCCAACATAGACATCGGCCTCGAATTTGTTCGCGGCATCAGCTTGGACCCTTGCGTCGGGCTCATCGACGGACATCACCAGGGCACCGCAATTTCGCAATTCGCGGGCAAGTGCCCTGGTCAGGGCACTGAGGCCACCGAACTGGCCAATCACGATTCGAAGGTTGCGCAGCGACGCTGCCCGGGACTGCATCTGGTTACGCTCCCGCATCGTGGCGACACCGGGGCCGTCGCCGCTTTGGCGGCTCACCCTCGTAATGGCCTGCAACGTGATCGGTCCACATCCTCCATCGACGACCAAGCCGCAGTTTCGTTGGAAATCGATCAATGCATCCGCCGTCAACGGTCCGAAGATGCCGT
Organism: Actinomycetes bacterium; assembly: GCA_031422355.1. Taxonomy (GTDB): domain Bacteria; phylum Actinomycetota; class Acidimicrobiia; order Acidimicrobiales; family Ilumatobacteraceae; genus WLMZ01. The sequence continues at coordinate 8,122 of JANOQU010000502.1, read as the reverse complement.
CGACCTTGCCGCAGTCGAAACCAAGCCGACCGAGATCGCCTTGCAGGACTGCGACATCGTCACCGCGCATGTTGGGTGCGGTGAGCACCAGCAATCGGTCTCCGAGGCGCCGCGACGCCTCGACCAAACCTGCCCATGTGTATTCATCGCAGACACCGTCGACCGCCAAACCGCGAGCCTGCTGGAAGGCACAAATCGATGCGCTGGTATCGGTACAGAAAAAGCCCGCCTCGGCAACCGCAGCGGGAAGAAACCCTGCGGCACCGAGGCGGCGTTGCAGATCGCGGATTGGTTCTCCGCGCTGACCTGGGATCAGGGGGAAGTAACCAGAAATTCGTCGAGCTCCTGCAGTAGTTGACCCTTGCCCTTCGCACCGACGAGACGCTTCGCGATCTCACCGTTGTGGAACACGAGCAGGGTCGGAATGCTCATCACGTTGAACCGCATCGCCAAATCGGGGTTCTCGTCGACATTGAGTTTGGCGATTTTGACCCGACCAGCGTTTTCAGTGGCGATCTCGGCCAGGATCGGGGCGATCATCTTGCACGGTGTGCACCATTCGGCCCAGAAATCAACAACGACGGGCGTCGCAGACGAGTTGATTTCCTCGTCGAAGGTACTGGTGGTGAGGGTGACAATGCCGTCAGCCATGATGGCTTCCTTTCGGGTGGGAGCGTAATCCTACCGAGGTGAACACCGCTCGGGGCGGCGGCATTCCCGAGCGTGGTCAGCTGTGATGGGCTGACTCGAGCCAGCGCTCGGCGTCGATTGCGGCCATACAGCCCGAGCCGGCAGCCGTGATGGCCTGCCGGTACGTGTGATCCTGTACGTCGCCGCAGGCAAAGACTCCGTCGATGTTGGTGTACGTGCTGCCCGGCCGAGTCACCAGGTAACCGTTGTCTTGCATGTCGAGGACACCCTTGAACAAGTCGGTATTCGGTCGATGGCCGATCGCGACGAACAAACCGGTGACGTTCAGCAACGTCTCCTCGCCGGTATTGACATCCGTGACCGTTGCGCCGGTGAGTTTCTCAGTGCCGTGCAAGGCCGTGACGGTGGCGTTCCAGTGCATCTCGATCTTGGGGTTGTTCAGCGCCCGATCCTGCATGATCTTGCTGGCACGCAGCGTGTCGCGACGGTGGATGAGGGTGACCTTAGAGGCGAACTTGGTCAAGAACGTCGCTTCCTCGATCGCACTGTCGCCGCCACCGACCACAGCAATTTCCTGGTTGCGGAAGAAGAAGCCGTCACAGGTCGCGCAGGTCGACAGACCGTGGCCAAGCAGGTGTTGCTCTTCTGGGAGGCCGAGCATCAGAGACTGGGCGCCGGTGGAGACGATGATGGAATCGGCTTCGTAGACGTCGTTGCGAATCCATACCTTGAACGGTCGCGCGGTGAAATCGATCGCCGTGGCCTTTTCGGTGATGAACTCGGCGCCGAAGCGAACTGCCTGCTCGCGGAAGTTGCTCATCAACTCTGGACCCATGATGCCGAGAGGAAAGCCGGGGAAGTTTTCGACTTCGGTGGTCAGCATCAACTGACCACCTGGCTGGTCACTCGTACTGCTGGGTTCGCCCTCGATGACGAGCGGCGCGAGGTTGGCCCGCGCCGTATAAATCGCAGCCGTCAAGCCGGCCGGCCCGGATCCAATGATGATGACCTGTTTGCGCTGGGTACTCATGCCGGGCTCTTGGCCGAATCCTGCGGAAAGCGCTTCTTCATGATGATGAGCCCGACGATGCTGAAGATGGCGCCGACCGCCAGGTAGCCAATCCAGACCGCATCGGCGTGGCTGGTGAAGATCTCGATCAGAGCCTGGAGGCCCCGAACGCCAAGGATGATGGACGCAACGATGGCGAAGACGGCAGTGAACGCGGCGACGAGTCCATAGACCAGGCCGCGGTAGGCGAGCAGCAGTGGCTTGGTGGTTCGGTCACGTACCTGGCCGACAAATCGTTCGACGGTGTCGGCGAGTTTGGGGGCCCAGTTGGGATCGGAGAGAGGATTTCCCGGCATGGCGCCGAGCCTAACGTCCGCGCCTGGGTGCCGCTCGCGGCGAACACCCGGAACCACAGTCGCTGATGTCCGTGAAGGCGGTCCGGGACTCTGATTGCCGCGAGGACTTGTTCGATCAGGGCAGCTTGAACGTGGCGATTGGCTGGCACGAGTCGGCCACGATGACCGTCACGGTGCGGGCGATGTCGTCGCGCACGACATACACCTGTTGGCCGTCGAACAACGCCGCGCCGAATGGTCCGACGAAGCCCGCAGTGCAATCGGCCGCATTCGACGGCTGGGCAGTGTCCCCGGCTGTTGTTGCGGCTGTTGCCTCGGCTGTCGATTCTTCTGCCGTAGCAGTTTCGGCTGGTGCGTCGTTGGCAGGACCCGTGGTGGGCAATTGCACGAGACCGAACGTGTCGGTCGTTGCAAATGCAACGACCTCGTCATCTGTGACGAGCGTTGGCGCCGCCACCCACGGGCTGAGTTCGGCTGCGCCATTGATTTCGAAGTCATCAGATCCACCGGCGGCCGCTGTTGTCTCGGCCGCCATCGGGGACGCTTGTTGATTGGTGGCGGGGTCGGTGGCCGCCTCGGTAGCCGTTTCAGCGCCTGCCACTGATGCATCTTCGGACTGTGTGGTCTCGGCAGCGAGCATGGGCACTTCGGTTGCAAGCTTTTCGTCAGCAGCGACATCGGATGCAGTCTCGATCGATGATGACTTCTCTTCCGAGCCGCGACCGAGATTGGCGAGCACTCCGACGGCGAGCACGCCCACCACCGCTGCCGCCGCTGCACCGCCGAGCCAGCGATACTGACGTTGGCGTCTCATCTGGCGATCTGCGATCGAGACCACACGGGCGGCGGCCGCGCTCGGTCCGGCGTCGATTCCAGCCTCGGTTGCGGCCTCGACTTGCATGTCGTCAAAGACGGAGAGTGCAGCAGCCAGCGCGGCCTCGCGTGACGTAGACGCAACGGTGACGTTGGCGAGGCGGTCGCGGATCTCCGCATATGCGACCATCTCGTCGTTGAGCTGCGGGTCCGCGAGTACCTGGGCACGTTCAGCCGCAGTGACCTCGTTGTCGAGGGCAGCACTGGCCAGTTCGGCCGCGGGGGTCAGCGAGTCGTCATTCATGATTGGGTCCAGGGATTCGACGTTCAGTGTCGTGCGGTTGGTTCCCGAACGTCGGTCCGAGCGCAGCCGCCAGTGCAGCGCGACCACGCGCGATCCGACTCTTGACGGTGCCGACAGGGATACCCAAGACCTCGGCGATCTCGCCGTAGTCGAGGTCACCGACGTCGCGGAGCACGACCGGAATCCGGAAGTCCTCGGCGAGATCCGCCAATGCCTGATCGAGCAATACTCGATCACCGATCGAGTCCAGCCGAACGCCGGAGTCGGGGTCGGCCTGGTCGTGTTCGTAGGAATCGTCGTCGCTTGAGCGGGACCCGCTGCTCGGCAGGGGACGTCGCTTACGGCGGCGAAGCTCGTCGAGGCTGGCGTTGGTGGCGATCCGGTAGACCCATGTACCGAAGCTGCTCCGCCCGTCGAATTTGGCGAGACCGCGGACGATTGCGATCAGTGCCTCTTGGGCCGCGTCGGCCGCGTCTGCTTCGTTGCCGGTGACGCGCCGGCACACCGCGAAGACGCGGTCATAGTGTCGCCGCAGCAGTTGGTCGAGGCTGGAGCGGTCACCGCCTCGGGCCGCTGCGACAAGCTCGAGGTCGTCGATCAGGGGAGCAATGCGTCGATGGTAGCCAAGCGCCGCGTGTTGAACGGGTCAACGACCTGCGAAGGTGATCTCGCCGATCTGGCCGCGATACGGGAAGTTGGCACTACAGCCTCCGTCTCGGCCGGCTTCGCGTAGCAGGACCAGCAGGAATCGAGCCGGTGAATTGGAGATCGCTGCCTCGACGGTGCCGGCCTGATCGGCGAATGCCTGATCGACGATTTTGGTACCCCAATTCTCGATTGATGTTGGCGCAACCTCGCCGTTACTGGCGTAGACATCGACCTGATACGGCCCGCTGTTGATTGCGATCGCCGCAGTACCTGTCGAGGGTGCGGACAGTTCGACGATCAGCCCGACACCGGGCTTGCCGTTGAAGTACTTGTTGTCGTAGCAGTTGGTCGCCCATGCCGTTGACGGGTTGCCATCGGCGGCCAAGTCGACCGTCTCGGGCTTCTCGATCCCGCCGTCGGGATCGCCAGGATCGAAACTGGTCAAGCCAACGATGTCGATCGGCCCACCGGTCTCGATTGCGCCGGCCGAGTCAGAGACCACGGGCTCTGGTTGGGTCACTGGCACGAACGTGGTTCCATCGCCGCCGGAGTCATTCGTCGCCCACAGCACGAGCGCGACGACGACGCCGATCAGCAAGAGAGCGACTACGAAGATCGAGGGTGCCTTGCGCTGTTGGAATTGCTTGGCCGGAACGCCTCGCGGACTTCCGCCGTTGGGGGTCCGGTCGCGACTTCGCGGGGGCGCCGGGGCTGGTGCATTGATCGGACGTTGGGAGCCCTGACGCGGGGTTGCTCCCGATGGACGCTCTGGTGCCGACGGCGCCCGAACGATCGGATTCGAGCGTTGCTGGGGTGTTGCGTCTCGCGCCGGTGACGGGATGCGCGAACCGCTGCCCCTGGTGTCGGATCCGCCGTCCTTGGATTGAACAGTCGGCCGTCCCGGTGACTGGCCCGGTGACTGGACATCTGACGGGCCACCTGATTGACCTGAGACTCCGCGGGGTGGCGTGCCGGATCGCCCGGTGACCAGGCCGCTCGGCGGTGTCATCGTGGTGGTGCGATCGTCGATGCCGCTTGCGATCCGGTTGAGCCGAGTGCGAAGTTCGCCACCCGTGGTCGGTCGGTCGTCAGGATTGCGGGCCAGGAGTTCGTGGATCAGTTCCGACAACCCGTAGGGAAGGGTCGCCCGCAGTCTTGACAGGTCGGTCGGGTCGCGCTGCAGGCGGGCGAGCGCTGTGTCGGCATCGCTTTCGCCAAGGAATGGGACACGCCCGGCGAGGCACTCGTAGAGCACTAGGCCCAACGCATACAGGTCGGCCCGACCGTCCAATTTGCGCCCGCGCACCTGCTCCGGAGAGAGGTACTTTGCGGTACCCATCATCACGTTCTCGCTGGTCAGATCGTCGCTGGTTCCGAGGCCTTTGGCGATGCCGAAGTCGGCCAGCAGGACCCGGCCATCGGGGGTGATCAAGATGTTGCCGGGTTTGACGTCGCGATGAACCAGCCCGGCGGCATGCGCTGCATCGAGTGCAGATGCCACGCACGATCCAATGTGCATCGTCAGTTCCGGCCCGAGTCGCTTCTGCTCGTCGAGCAATTGGCGCAGGCTCTTGCCGTTGATCAACTGCATCACGACCGCCTGGCGACCGTCGTAGTCGATCGTGTCGTGAACGGCAACGATGTTTGGGTGACTCAGCCGGGCGACGGTGATGGCCTCACGGCGGAACCGTTCGGCGACAACCGGGTCAGTCGCCAGGGTCGACTTGAGAATCTTGACCGCAACCTGACGGGACAGCGACATATCGGTCGCGAGCCAAACTTCGGCCATGCCTCCTTGCGCGAACTTACGCTCCAGGCGGTAGCGCTGGGCAAGGAGCGGCGGCGGCGGCAGAGGACTCGGAGAGGCGGGCATGTTCCGTGCGCCAACGCTAGTGGTGCGAGGCGCTCACAACCGGTCAATCGGGAATGACCGACTGCAGGTGCAGCAAGAGGTGCCCGGCCGCGTGCCCGGACAAGCGATCGGCTGCGTGATCGACAAACCGGCGATCAGCGTGCCTGGAAGGCGAGGCCGATCGTTCCCTTGCCGGTGTGCGAACCAACGACCGGGCCGATGTCGCCGATCAGGATCTCGCCGCTGTAGTGAGGCCGCAACATCTCCAGGAATTGATCGACGTCGTCGCAATCGGCTTGCAAGATCGCGAGATTCTCGACGTGTTCGTAGCTCTGCAGCTTCTCGATCAGAAACGCCAGCGCCTTCTTGCGGGTGCGCTGCTTGCCACCCTCTTCGACCTTGCCGTTGCGGACCTCGACGATTGGCTTGATCGACAACACTGAGGCCAGCATTGCCTTGGCGCCGCCGATCCGGCCACCCTTCTTGAGGTTGTCCAGCGTGTCGAGTGCGCCCCAGACCTTGGTCCGCAAGGACAAGTCCCGAGCGAGTGCGGCGACTTCGGCGAAGGAACCGCCGGCCTGGGCGGCCCTGGCGGTCGCGGCGACGATAGTGCCAAGCCCCATGGTGCAGGACTGGCTGTCGACGACGGCGATCTCAACGGCGTCGGCGACTGCACGCGATGCCAGTTCGGCACTCTGCAGCGTTGCTGACAGCCCTCCGCTGAGATTGACGACGACGATGCCCGTGGCGCCTTCCTCGATGAGTCCGCGGTAGGCCTGTTCGAAGAGACCGGGTGGGGGAGCAGCGGTCTCGGGGAGCACGGGCGATGCCGCCGACTTTGCCCAGAACTCCGCAGTGGTCAAGTCCTGGCGGTCGATGAACTCGTCGTCGCCGAAGCGGATCGAGAGCGGCACGATGACGATGCCCAACTCATCCGCAAGGGATTGGGGCAGGTCGCAGGCGCTGTCGGTAACGATTCGAACGGTCACGAATCGGAAAGGGTAGTCGACGATTCGCCGTCGGAGAGGTGCGAGATCGAGGTCGAGGCGGTGATCGTCGCCGTCCCGGTGGTCGCCGTCGAAATACTGGTGGGGATCGCAACGGCCGGGATGGGAGAAACCGGGTCGGTTTCGTCGATCGTTTCCTCGCTCGGCTCTGCGGATGCTGCGACCACCACTTCGACGTCGGGCTCGACTGTTGGCTCTGCTGTTGGCTCGATTTCTGCCGTGTCTTCGGCTGCGTCGTCTGGCTCCGCGTCGGTGCCTGCCGGTCGTGCTGGATGGGCAACCATCGAGCGTTCCGTCCGTCGTTGGCGACGACTGCGGCGCATGTTTCTGACCCACCAGGTGAGCAGCACCAACAGGGCGCCCCCGGTCAGCACCTGGGCGAGGCCGGTGAGCGCGCTGACCTGAGCTTTCAACACGGTGGGTTCGGTGATCGGGGTGACGCCGTCAGGGGCCAGGACTTGCAGGGTGACGGTGAACGAACCGTTGGACCTCGCCCTCACCGGGATCGACACCGGGGTGAATGCGTTGGGTTGGAGCAGCAGTTGGATGTCGCCGGCGGGGAACTGCATCTTGTCCGCGCTGGACTCCAACCGGATGACAACATTGAGCGCCTCGTCGCTGGTGTTGTTGATTCGCGGGTGCAGCGTTGCGCTGAGGCCGTTCATCGTGAACGCATACGACGCAGGTGCCTTGACAGCGGACATGATCGCCTCGAACTCGGCGTTGAGAACCGCTGCTTCGGACTCGACCTGGACGTCGGTGATCGACGATGACGCAAGGACCTGAATCGTGCGGGCCCAACGATCGCTGCGGCCCCTGTCGTTGACAATCATCGACGAGACGGTCTGTTGGCTGGCGGAAAGCGCCGCCAGCACCGGAGCTCGGACGGTGAGGTCGGTGACCGCTTGGGGCGCCAGCGACAGCGTCTCGAAACCGGGCACGATCTGGGTATCGGTGTGGCGGGCATAGTCGCCGAGGTCGCTGAAGGCAGTCGCCCCAGTTGCGTTCAGCATCGCGACCATACGGGCGATTGGTTCATGATCCAGCACGCCGCCGCCGGGAAGGCCGAGCACGATCGAGTGGTCGGTGACTGGTCCGTTGCTGGTGTGAAGTTGGTCGCGCCAGGCAACGAGATCGGCTGCGGTGTACAGCGCCGCCATCTCCGGTGACAGCGCTGGATCGAGCAAATTGCGAGTGATGGTGGGGTCCATGATCGCGGCCGAGATGGTGGAGCCATCGGGAAGTTCGACGTCGCGTCGTTGTGAGTAGAGCGTAAATCCCTGGAGGAATCCGCCGTCTTGACCAACGTCGGCGTACGTTTCGGGCGACAGCACCAACATGTTCACGCCGAGGCGGCGCAGCAATGTTGCGCCTTCGGTGGTCATTGGCCGGGTCTCGATCCACTGCGAACGGCTGGCGTCGGTCAGCGAACCGGCGGTGATCTCGTTCTCGCCCTGTTGCAGCAGTTCGGTGAACAGGTCG
>JANOQU010000501.1:0-4615 GCA_031422355.1 Actinomycetes bacterium | reverse complement strand
CCCACCCGGCACCACGGCGTCGTATCTCGGCCAGCAAGCGAGGCTGTGCGATCGGTAAGAATCGCTGCCATGAACGGTCTCCAGATCTTCGGCATCCCCGGCCTCCCCGAAATCGAGCCCGGCGCCGACCTTGCCGCAATGGCGATCGACGCAGCCGCTGCGGCGGGCACGCCACTGGTCAGTGGCGATGTCCTCGTCGTGACGAGCAAGGTCGTTTCCAAGGCCGAAGGGCGCGTCGTCGATCTGGCGAATGTGGTGCCGTCGGAGTTCGCCCGTCAGTGGTCCGAGCCGTGGGACAAGGATCCGGCGCTGACCGAGATCGTGCTTCGCGAAGCGAAACGAGTCGTCCGCCAGATCGGACCGATCTTGATCACCGAGACCCATCACGGCTTCGTCTGCGCGAACTCGGGCGTCGACCAATCGAGCAGCGGTGGTCATGGCTTGGCGCTGCTGCTGCCGCTCGATTCCGACGACACCGCTCGCCGGATTCGGGCGACGCTGCTCGAAGCCGGCCTCGACATCGCGGTGGTCATCAGTGACACATTCGGCCGAGCCTGGCGAGAGGGCCAGACCGATATTGCGATCGGCATCGCCGGGATGCAGCCGATCCTCAGCTACATCGGCCAGGTCGATCCCCACGGCCACGAATTCCGTGTCCAGGCCCTGTGCACGGCCGATCAACTCGCTGGCGCAGCGGAATTGGTCAAGGGCAACGTCAGCCGAATCCCGTTGGCGGTCGTGCGTGGCCACTCGTGGGAGCGCGACGACACGGCGACGATTGCGCCTGTGCTCCGGGACCAGAGCAGGGATCTCTTCCGATGAACCCATATTCGGAGCACGCCATGCTCGAGGCGCTTCATCACGTCCGCACCGCATGCCTGGCATTGCCGGAAGCGACCGAGAAGTTGAGTCACGGATCACCATCGTTCTTTGTCAAAAAGTGTTTCGTGACGTTTGTCGACAACCATCACAACGACGGGCGTCTCGCTCTATGGTGCGCTGCCCCGCTTGGTGTCCAGGCCGAGCAGGTGGACGACGATCCGGAACGGTTTTTCGTGCCGCCCTACGTCGGCGGACGCGGATGGCTCGGCGTCAGGCTGGACCGGGACCCGGATTGGGACGAAGTCGCGACCATCGTCACCGACGCATACCGGTGCGTGGCGCCGAAAAGGCTGCTCCTGCAACTGCCCGCTGATTGAGCAGCCTGGATGAATTTTGGGTAGCTGACTGGTCTCCCTACCTACCTGTAGGTAGGCTGGTGCCATGACGCCGCAGATGTTCCTGAACGAACTCGAGCCCGTTGCTGCCAAGCTGCTCGATCGCCACCTCGCAACCGCGAAGGAATGGTTTCCCCACGAAATCGTTCCCTACGGTCGGGGACGGGATTTCGAACGGGGTTATGAGTGGTCGAGCGACGATAGCGATCTCGCTGGTTTCACGATCCCCGACGCAGTTCGCAGCGCTCTCTACGTGAACCTGCTCACCGAGGACAATCTTCCGTACTACTTCCGTGACATCGAGCGGATGTTCACGATGGACGGAGCATTCGGCACCTGGAACAAACGCTGGACCGCCGAAGAAGGCCGTCACTCGATCGCGATCCGCGACTATCTGATTGCGACTCGGGCGATTGATCCGGTGCTGCTCGAACGGGCTCGGATGGCGCAGGTGTCTGGCGGCGAGGTGCCGACGCCTGAATCGCCGCTTGTCGGAGTCGTCTATGTCAGCCTGCAGGAACTGGCCACTCGGATCGCACATCGCAACACGGGCAAGCTCATTGGCGACAAGGCCGGCTACGAGGTGATGGCTCGGGTCGCAAACGACGAAAATCTCCACTACCTGTTCTACCGCGACCTCGCCACGGCGGCGATCGAGTTGGACCCCTCGGAGATGGTGATCGCGATGGAAGAGGTCGTTCGGACCTTTGCAATGCCGGGTACTGGCATCATCGACTTCGATCGTCACAGCCAGGCCATTGCAGCCGCAGGAATCTACGACGCGACAATCCTGCACGAGCAGGTCTTCGTTCCGGTGATTCTCAATCACTGGCGGGTCCAGCATCTCGAACGGTTGACCGCTGCCGCGGAGCGGGCACGTGAGAAGTTGCTGAAGCGGATCGAGCGCCTCGGCAAGCTGGCCAAATCGTTGGCTGCGCGAGCCGAGCGGCGTCAACTCACGGCTGCGAGCGCTGGCTCCTGAGATTTCCGAGAACCGAACGCCGCTCAGCGGACGTATCTCCTCACAGCACACCTTCGTGCATACGTCTGGAGTCCTGATGATCGCCCGCACTCGTGTTCTCTCCGTCACTTTGGCCGCAGTCGGGCTGGCACTTGCTGGCTGTGGCAGCGATGAGAAATCGTCGTCAGCCGATACCGCAGCGGCGACGCCGGCACCAGCGGCCGATGATGCCCCGGCAGGTGCCGGTGCCACGTTGACCATCAGCGGATTCAAGTTCAGCGCCGTCGCCGCAGTCGCTGGTGAGCCGATCTCGATCACCAACGCCGACGGGGCTCCGCACACCGTGACCGCCGACGACGGCAGCTTCGACGTCGCTGTGAGCGACACCGCGGAACTCGTGATTCCGGCCGCCGGGACGTATGCGATTCATTGCGAGATCCATTCGTCGATGACAGGCTCGATTGTCGTCAGCTGAGAAGCTGAGTCCGTGATTCGTCCAGCTCGATTCGTGGGAGTAGCTGTACTGCTGGCGGTCTCGATCTGGGTACCTGCTCCGGTGGAGCCAGCGCTGGCGACGTCTTGTTCGATCACGGCAACGGTGCAGTTCGGGACCCGTTCCGGCCAGGTCGCATGCCTGGAGGCGCGACTCATCAGGCTCGGCTTCGACGGAGTTGAAGGTCCGGACCTGTTTTTCGGTCTCTCGACACGTGATGCAGTCCTGGAGTTTCAGACGGACCGCAGCCTCGGCATCGACGGCATCGTCGGTCCGAAGACACTCGCTGCATTGGTCCAGGCGGGACAGGTGCCTGCGATCCCGGCCGTCGCGACGGTTCCGGCTGCCATCATCGAAGAGCGGGTCATCGGGGTCTCGGTGCAGGGCCGCGACATCACGGCGGTCCGGATGGGAACGCCGGGTGGCCGGGTGGTGCTGATCGTCGGTGTCATCCACGGCGACGAGGTCAAGGGTGCCGAGATCACCGCGGCACTTCGGTTGCTGCCAACACCGGTTGGAATCGATCTGTGGCTGATCGACAGCATCAACCCAGACGGTCAGGCAAGCGGCACGAGGGAAAATCACAACGGCGTGGACCTGAACCGCAACTTCGAAAATGGTTGGAGCTATATCGCTCCGAGTACCGAACATCATCAGTACAGCGGGGAAGCGCCGGCCGATCAGCCCGAGACGATTGCGGTCCAGGCGTTCATTCGAGAGATTCAGCCATCAGTCGGCATCTGGTACCACCAGGACGCGAACGCGATCAGCACGAGCGGCACCCGCAAGGAGATCCCGCTGCGGTATGGCGAACTGGTCGGCCTCAGCCCAGCCGACGTTCCGTGCAGTCAACGCTGCACCGGCACGGCCGGATCGTTCGCCAACTCCGCTGTCGCGGAGTCGACCAATTTCCTCGTTGAGCTTCCAGGATCGGAACTCGTGACCGGCGCAATGATCGCCCGTCACGCCGCCGCCGTGCTCGAAGTCGTCGTACTCTGACCGCTGAGCCGGCGACTTCGCCTCTGTGTTGAAGGTGAACAGGAGATGAACGAACGGCATCTCGGAATGTTGCGCAGGGTAAATCTTCGAATTCGCTCTTTCGCTCTATCAAAGTTCGGCAAGAAGTTGTGGCTAAGGTTCGGCTGACAACCTCCGAGCAATCGTGAACAGAGCAATACCTGAACGCTCGGAACGAACAAGGGGAGAAACCGTGATCAAGAAGAAGGCGTACCACAAGAAGTACGTGCAGGCCATGGCGGTGGCCGTGACGCTGTCCGTCGTCGGAGCAGCGTGCGGTAGCGATGAGAAGAAGGCAGAGACCGCCGACACGACGGCACCAGCAGAGACGACGGCACCAGCCGAGACGACGGCACCAGCCGCTGGCGGGCTCGATGCGCTGGTCGCAGAGTGCACCGCAGAGGGCAAGGTCAACCTGATCGCCCTGCCCGATTCCTGGGCCAACTACGTCGGCATCCTCGCCAGCTTCCGGGACAAGTACCCGGGTGTGGAGAATCCGGTTGCGAACCCCGACGGTTCGTCGAAGGATGAACTCGATGCGGTTCAGACGCTCGCTGGCCAGGATGATCAGCCGGACAATGTCGACGTCAGTCCCGCAATTGCGCAGGAGATGTACGACCTCGGACTCCTCGTTCCGTACGAGCCGTCTGTCGCAGCGGAGATGCCGGCCGAATTGATCGGACCAGACAACAGCTGGGTCGCCGCGTACTCCGGCGTCATCGGGTTTGCGACGAACACCACCATCGTGCCCAACCCGCCGACGAGCTTTGCCGACCTGAAGAAGCCCGAATACAAGGGCCTCGTTGCCTTGAACGGCGACCCACGCGAATCCGGATCCGGCTTCGCTGGCGTGATGGCGGCATCGCTTGCCAACGGCGGAAGCGCTGATGACATCCTGCCCGGCATCGAGTTCTTCGCAGAACTGAA
>JANOQU010000500.1:0-5506 GCA_031422355.1 Actinomycetes bacterium | reverse complement strand
CGTCGGGCGGTTGTCGGTGAAAACAGCGGCAACCTGCTCCGGTAGGTAGATCTCGACGTGGGTTCCCGAGCCCGAGCGGCGAGGCTGGATTGCGAACTGATCCTGCATCCCGAGCCAGATCTCATTCGTGATCTTGCCCGTCGCATCCTGGCGCGGCGTCTTGAGCACCAGTTTCTCGTACGCCCACACCGCCTGCTGTGTCTGAGAGCCAAAGGCTCCGTCAGCGACCCCCGGAGCGAAGCCCAACTCGGTCAGGCGAATTTGGAGATCCTTGACGTCGTCGCCGAAGGTGCCGAGCAGCAGAGGCCGACCGATCTCGGTCTTGTTCGCGGTCACGACGGTGGTCGACGTTGACGGGATCGTGCTCGGCGGTGTGGTGAGCCCGCTGACGGCATAGAGATCTGTCGTCGACGAGCTGTCGACGATTGGCGCATACGACTCGACTGAGTCGGCGACAGAGGACGCCTCCGGTTCGCTCGCGTTGCCCTTGGTGTTGCCACCACCGACCGCGCCGGCGAACACAACGATCGCCAGAACACCCACCGCGGCAAACGCAGGAAGCCATCGAGTCACGGGCGCAGGCGGCTTCGATCGTCGGGTCTTGGGCCGAGCGGCTTTGGCCCCGGGTTGCCGCGCTGCCTGCTGGCGCGCCGGACTCGACGAGCCGCTGGCGCGGGCCGAATCCTTGCGTTGAGGGGGCTGACGGGGCGAATTCATGACAGAAGGATGCGCTGAGAGCGCTCTCATGACGCTACCAATCCCGACCCGTTCCCGGTGACGTCGACCCGACTGAATTTCGTCGGTGTAGTTTCGAAATGGTGGGTCAGACGACCTTGGTGATGCTCTGAAGTTCGCTTCGGAGCTCGCGCATCTCGCGCAGGATCTTGACGATGATCGCTGGACTGCTCAGGGTCGAGACACCTCTGGTCCGCGGGAAGTAGTCGACCCCGAATTGGGTCACCGTGTAGCCCAGCTTCTTGGCCCGGATGACCAGCTCTGCGTCGATGAACGAGCCCTCGCTGTGGAGCTCGATGTGGTCGAAGATCCTGCGCTTGCAGAGCTTGAATGCAAAATTGATGTCTCGCATCTTGACCCCGAACATCAGGCGGATCAGCAAGTTGTAAAAGAACGTGTAGATCGCTCGCGAAGAGCCCTCTTCGGTGCGATCGTGACGGTAGGCGCTGACGATGTCGCTCTCGTACAGCCTCATGATCCGCATCGCCTTGGCCAATTCGGCGAAGTCGAACGGCAGGTCAGCGTCGGTGTACAGCACGAGATCACCGGTGGCCGAGGCGAATCCGGTTTTGATCGAGCCGCCAAGCTTGCGGTTGACGCGATGGTGAACGACCCGAACCCGATGATTGACGGCGGCAAGCTGATCCGCGATCTGAGGGGTGTTGTCGGTCGAGGCATCGTCGACCACGATCAGTTCGTAGTCGGCGATCTCGCCAGCTGCGATCAGCGCCTCACACGCATCGCCACCGGCAGCGAGAGCGCGTTCGATGTAGTCCTGTTCGTTCCACATCGGGAAGAAGATCGACAGCTTCGAGTAGCGGGGTTGGCCCATGAGGTGCCAAGAGTACCGGCTCGACTCGTTCGGTCGTCCGCGGTAAGTCCCGGGGCTGCGGCACCACTCGGCGAGCAGAGATGCTGACATTTCGTGTGTACGATTCCGCCGGATGGACGACGGAGAGTTGCAGCACGACATTCCGGTGCCCCCGCCGACCAGTCCGCTGGATTCGTCTCGCGCAGAGTCGCAAGATCCTGTCGTTGGACCATACGTCGCCAATCCTTTCGTCTACGAGCCGCCGACGCTCGGGCCGGGCCAACTCGCGGCGGGATGGAAGTCGCTCTTCATCGCCGGGTGGGTTGGAGTGCTCGTTGGTTTCGGTTGCATCTGGCAAGCCGGCCGCGTCGCGGGCATCGCCCCGTGGTGGCTTGGACCCGAGACGAATCCGAGGTTTTTCCTGATCATCGCCTTGCCGTTCCTCGCACCACTCCTTGCGATCGCCGTTGCATCCTCTGGCTCGCGCTGGGCGGTGTATGTCGGCATCGCTGCAGGCTTCGCGTCCGTATCGGTCGCGCTCGGCGACGTCGGCGACTATCCAGGCCTGGCCGCCGGAGAGGCTGCGATCGGTATCGCCGGACTCTTCGTCAGCGTGGCATGTTTCGCTGGCCGGATGAGACGCCCGCCGGAGACGCCGATCACCCTGCCGTAAACGCTCTCGCCCCACCAGTTCCGCGAACGATTCCGCCTGGCTGGAGGTCACATTTGCTGCAAACTCTTGCAAGCATACGCCACCGGGCTTCGATCAGGCTGCCGTGATCGCTCTGGCCGGCTCGATCTCGATGAAAATGCATTCGCCCGGGCAGTCGTCCGCAGCATCAACGACGGATTGAAAACTTCGCTCGGGCACCCAGGCCAAACTGCCCGAGCCGCCTGGATCGTTGAGTGCGCGTCCCCGCTCGGCCACATACGCGATGCCGTCTTCGAGTTGGACGAACACATCCGGACAATGGTCGAGGCAGAGCCCGTCTCCCGTGCACAAGTCTTGGTCGATCCATACCCGCATCTCGTCATGCAGGGTACCGAGGGATCGACAAGGCCACGCATCCAACTCGCACCCTGCTGACCACCCTCGGGCAGTACTGTTTCGGCCGATGAACTCTCCCAAAGCCAAGCAGGTGCCCCACGTCTGGAGTCGACCGACCGGCCCGGTGCAGGATCCGTGGGCGTGGCTGCGCGACCGCGATGATCCGGACACCGTTGCCTACCTTGGCGCCGAGAACGCCTACGCCGACGACTGGTTCGCGCCGCATGCCCCCGTGATCGATGAGTTGTTCGAGGAGATCAAGTCACGGGTCCTCGAAACAGACCTTGCGGCGCCTGTTCGCAAGGACGCGTGGTGGTACACGACCCGGACCGAGGAGGGTCTCAGCTACGCGATCCATTGTCGGGGACGGTCGCGCGAGACCGCCACCGAGCATGTACTGATCGACGAAAACGTCGAGGCTGCGGGTCATGACTTCTTCGACCTGAACTTGTTCGATGTGAGCCCGAATCACAGCCTGTTGGCGTGGTCAAGCGATACCGACGGAAGCGAACGGTATGTCACCCGGATCCGCGATCTGTCCACTGGGATCGATCTGCAAGATGCGCTGGAGAACACATCGTTGGCCGGTTCGGCCTGGTCGAGCGACAACACGACGCTGTTCTACGTGCAGTCCGACGAGGCGATGCGACCGCACCAAGTGTGGCGCCACACCTTGGGCACCGCTCAAACCAATGATGTCTTGGTGTATGAGGATGACGATGAGCGCTTCTACGTCTCGGTCGACCTCAGCCGCAGCGGAGAATGGGTGATCATCGACAGCAGCAGCAAGACGTCGTCGGAGGTCCTGCTGATACCCGCCGATCATCCAACGGCAGCGGGCACCGTCGCTCGATTACGCGACTCGGACGTGGAATATCATGTCGATCACTGGGGCGATTGTTTTGTGATCGTGACGAATCTCGATGCTGTCGACTTCCGCGTGATGACTGCACCGTTGGACGAGCCGGGCGAGTGGAGCGAACTCGTCGCTCACCAGGCTGGCCGACGGATCATGAGTGCCGAGCCGTTCTCGTCCCACCTCGTACTCCATGAGTGGCACCGCGCTCAACAGCAAGTCCGGATCCTGTTCCGCGACGGCACCGAGCGTGTCATCGAACTCGGCGACGAGCCACACGAGGTCGAACTGGAAGCCAATCCGCAATGGTCCACCGAGACCATTCGGTACGTGTACCAATCGTTCACGACACCGGCATCGGTTTTCGAAGAGAATGTGAGCGATGCCGAACGTGTGCTGCTCAAGCAGAGCCCGGTTCCGAACGTGGATCTCACCCAGTACATCGCAAGCCGCGAGTGGGCCACTGCACCCGACGGCACCGAGGTTCCGGTCGATATCGTCCGCCGGATCGATGTCGCCGCAGATGGTACGGCGCCCTGTGCGGTCTACGGCTACGGCTCGTACGAGGCAAGCATGGCTCCGTGGTTCTCCGTGGCCCGGCTCTCCCTTCTCGATCGCGGATGGACGTGGGCACTGGTGCACCCGCGAGGCGGCGGTGAACTCGGTCGCCGATGGTACCTCGACGGTAAATTGCTCAACAAGGTCAACACATTCACCGACACAATCGCGTCTTGCGAGCATCTCGTCGCTGCGGGTTGGGCCGCGCCGAATCGAGTCTCGCTGCGTGGCGGAAGCGCTGGCGGTCTGCTGGTCGGCGCTTGCATCAACTTGCGATCGGACCTATTCGCGTCAGCGGTTGCCGAGGTGCCATTCGTCGACGTCGTGACGACCATGAGCGATCCGTCCATACCGCTCACCATCACCGAATGGGAAGAGTGGGGAGACCCCCGCGAGGAGCCCGCTGCCAGCTACATGCTGCGTTACTCGCCATACGACAATACGGTCGGACGCGACTACCCGGCGCTGTACGTCACCGCTGGGCTCAACGACCCACGGGTCAGCTATCACGAGCCCGCCAAGTGGGTCGCCAAGCTGCGTCACCTCTGGCAGACCGACCGCGCGCTGGTGATGAAGTGTGAAATGGGCGCTGGACATGGCGGCCCGAGTGGACGCTACGACCGCTGGCGCGACGAAGCACGGGTGCTCGCTTTCATGACCGCCACCACCTGACGCAACCCCGACCCAGTTCCGCGAACGCTTTTGCCTGGCCTGGGGTCACATTTGACCTTGAGAACTTTCGCAAGCGTTGTGCTTGCTTTTGTTTGCACCGAATGTGACCTCGGAGAGGGCAGATTCGTTCGCAGAACTGGTTGTCAGGCGAACGCTGACACAAGCGCAAGCGCGAGGAGCGCGGCGTTGCGGATGAGGTGGCGCCAACTGAGTGGTTTGGCGCTCCACGAGCCGAAGCACGCGCACGGCGGATGCAGACCCTGTGCGAGGCGCTGCGCGAGAAGAGCCGAAAACGCCAACAGCATGCCCGCGGCGACCAAGGCTGGCACGGGCTCGGCGACCTGAGCACACAACAATGCTCCGACAACGATCTCGATCCAGGGCAGGGTCGGGATAGCGAGCGAGGGCGCACCGAGCGCCTTGGCCTGAGCCGGCCACCCAGGGCCCGCCGCGATCTTGGATCCCCCAGCGAGCAGGAACGCCGCACCGAGCAGGATCGATGCAACCGTCGCGACAATCACACGTGTAGCGTCAGACCTTCGGCTGCGGCAATCACGTCGACACCCTTGCGATCGCCGAGGGCACGGGCCGTGGCGAAAATAAAATCGACCGCATCGTCGCACCTCGTCGGGTCGTGGTGAAACAGAACGAGTCGCTTCGCGCCCGCCTCTGCGGCTAGCCACACCGCGTACTCGGGCGTGCAGTGGCCCCAGGTGCTCTTGTGGGCGAACTCTTTGATCGTGTACTGGGAGTCGTGGATCAGCAGGTCAGTATCGGCAGCCAATTCGAGTGCTGCATCCGATGCGCTCATGGAGCCGTCGTAGGG
>JANOQU010000499.1:0-12172 GCA_031422355.1 Actinomycetes bacterium | reverse complement strand
GGGATCATCTACGTGCTCACCGTCGCCGAGACCGAGCGGGTCGCGGCACTACTCGTCGATCAGGGTTTCGATGTCGCCGCGTATTCGTCCAAGAACGAACCGGGCGAGCGCGAGGAGTTGGAGGATCGGCTGCGTCGCAACGAGATCAAGGCACTGGTGGCGACCTCGGCGCTCGGCATGGGGTACGACAAGCCCGATCTCGCGTTCTGTATCCACCTTGGCTCACCGTCATCGCCCGTTGCCTACTACCAGCAGGTCGGCCGCGCCGGCCGCGCCCTCGACAATGCCGTTGCGGTCCTGTTGCCATCACCGAATGACGAACGGCTGTGGGAGTACTTCGCGTCGGCCGGCATCCCCGACGCGGCACAGGTCGAGACGTTGTTGCGCGGCCTGGAGGCTGGCAACAAGTCAGCGCCGGCGCTGGAATCTGCCACCGGTCTGCGGCGAGGAAGAATCGATGCGCTGTTGAAGATCCTCGCGGTCGATGACGCAGTCGTTCGCAACCAGGACGGTTGGGCCACCACTGGCACACCATGGGTATACGACGCAGGCAAGTGGGACGAACTTCGCGCCGTTCGCGCCGGAGAGGCTGACCTGATGCGTCGCTTTGCCGCTGGCAAGGGCTGCTTGATGCAGTTCCTTCAACAAGCACTCGACGACCCGGACCCGTCGCCGTGCGGCCGCTGCTCGGTGTGTACCGGCGAACTGCCAGCGCCTGGGGTCGTTCCGTCCGATGCACGCACCGCTGCAACTCGCACCTTTCTTCGCGGCGCCGACGTCGTCATCGAGCCGCGCAAATTGTGGCCGACTGGGCTGACGACACACAAGGGTCGGATCACCGGCGTCGGCGTCGGTCGGGCACTGGCGTTCGCCGACGATGCGGCTTGGTCCGATGCCCTCGGCGCGCTCGGCCACGGTGACTGCGACGCCCCAGACGAGATAAAGGACGCAATGGTCGAAATTCTTCGGCGATGGTCGCGAACCTGGGAGAGACCGGTCGCCGTCGTTGCGATGCCGTCACGCCGACATGCCCAACTGGTGACTTCGATTGCGCAGCACATCGCCGCGGTCGGCAAACTGCCGCTGTTGGAAGCGCTGTGCGTCAGCGGCTCTCCACCACCTGGCGACGCGGCGTCCGGTGCACGCGTTGCGATCCTGGCGGAATCGATCCATCTCGTCGATGGCGTGGAGCTACCGCAAGGGCCGATCTTGCTGATCGACGACACCTACCGAAGCGGCTGGACCGCCACGGTTGCCGCCTCCCTGCTCGCCCGTGCCGGAGCGACAACCGTGCTGCCCCTGGTGATCCATCAACTCCCCTGAGCGAGACCCGGCGGCTCATTCTGGGGGACCGAACGGCAGCGGTTCGGCCGAAGCGGGGCGTATCAATGGCACATTTCACGCCCTCGGTGCCGCCCCGTGCCAAGGGGTGGCACACACCAGGACCAAGGGCGTGAATCGTGCCAACCGCGGTCGCGCCCGGAAATGGTTGCGGTCGGCTCGGTGCCGCTCGGTGCCGCTCGGGCGGGTGGCAGGGCGAGCCGGTAATCTGCGCAGCGATGACTCCGGCGCCGGTTAGCCCCACTGAATCGACCACTGCTGAATCGACCGGCGCCGCACGAGGGCGACTCGAGGGGTCGGACTGGTGGCGCGGTGGCGTCGGGTACGAGATCTACATCCGCAGCTTCCTCGACACCAACGGCGACGGCATCGGCGATATGCCCGGCATCACGGCCAAGGTGGACTATCTCGCCGACCTCGGCGTCGACGTGATCTGGATCACGCCCTTCTACCCCAGCCCCGGCAAGGACCACGGCTACGACGTGGCCGATTACTACGACATTGATCCCCAATTCGGGACCCTTGCCGATTTCGATGCGCTCGTCGCCGCCGCTCACGGGCGCGGGCTGCGGGTGTTCACCGACCTCGTGCCGAACCACACATCCAACGAACACCGTTGGTTCCAGGAGGCCATCGCCGCCGTCTCCAGCCCGTACCGGCAGTACTACCACTTCCGTTCGCCAGGCCCAGACGGCGGGCCGCCGAACAACTGGCTGAGCCACTTCGGTGGCCCGGCTTGGACGCTGGATCCGGCCGGCACAGGTGACTACTACTGCCACCTCTTCCTGCCCGAACAGCCGGACCTCAACTGGGCCAATCCTGCGGTGATGGACGAGTTCCTCGCGATCCTGCGGTTCTGGTGCGAACGCGGCGTCGACGGATTCCGGATCGATGTCGCCCACGGCCTGACCAAGGACCCAGAGTTCCGCGACAACCCCCAGGTCCGTGACATCACCCCGGGAATGCACCCAACTGACGTCTTCGAATCGTTCCACCACATCCACGACCTGCACAGGATCGAGACCACCGACGTGTATCGGCGGTGGCACCAAGAAGTCGCGCCGTACGGCGCAGTCCTGCTCGGCGAGATGGACACCCGCAACCTGGAGCGATTCAACGACTACGTCGGCAACCGCGGTGCCGGTCTCGACGGCGGTTTCATCCTCAAAGTCAGTTCGATGATCTGGCATCCGGAAACGATCATCACGGACCTGCTGACCTTCGACCACGCCGCAAACGGCGGCGGCGCGTGGGCGCTGTCCAACCATGATCAACCGCGAGTGGTTTCCCGGTTCGGCGGCGGCGACGAGGGGGTACATCGGGCACTTGGGGTGATGACGATGATGATGGCAATCGATGGGATCACGTTCCTCTACCAGGGCGAGGAGCTGGGTTTACCCAATGCTGTCATCACCGGATACAACGAAGATCCGCTGACCACTCGCAACGACGGTGCCGCTGGTCGCGACGTGACCCGGGGGCCGGTGCCATGGACGAACGGTCGCATCAACGGCTTCACGACAGCGAGCGGCGCGTGGTTGGAGACCGAACCGTTGCCAGCAGGACTCACCGTCGAGGCCCAACTCGCCGATCCGGACAGTACGTGGCATCGGTACGCCTCGATGGTGGGGCTGCGCAAACGTTTGCCGCAATTGTGGGAAACGCCGATGGAAGTGCTCCTACAGACCGACTCGGTCCTGGTCCTGCTGCGCGGCGATCTCACGGTCATTGCCAACCTCGGCGAGCAGGCATTCGACTTCGTTCCGAATAGTGTGTACGACGTCGAATTCGAGAGCCGTCCCGGAGGATCATCTACCGACATCGGTCGCCTGCACATCGAACCGGAAACGACTGTCGTCATCCGACGCACGGACGGCGCGGCCAACGGATGAACCTCTCTGATCTTCAAGACGTGATCGAGCACACCTACGGCGCACGTGACCGGATGCGGGGGGTTCCGAGCACCGTTGCCTGGCTGGCCGAGGAGATCGGCGAGTTGGCCCAGTCAGTTCGCAAGGGAACCGTCGAGCAACAACTCCACGAGTTCGGCGATGTCCTGGCATGGGTGGCGTCACTCGCCAACCAGATGAACATCGATCTCACCGAAGCAGTCGACCGCTACTCCAAGGGCTGTCCTCGGTGCCACGCGATTCCCTGCGGCTGTCCATAGGGGCGACCCCGGCGGTACCGGCGGCGGGTGACAACCACCAGGACGCATCCAGCGGCCAGTAGCGCGAGTGACAGCTGCAGCATCAATTCCGTCTCGGCGCCGGTCACCGGTAGTGGACCGAACAGTGACGGCAATGTCGGCGCAACCGGAACGGTCACGACGGGCGGCTCGATGAGCGGCAGATTGACAGGGTTGGGGTCGACAGCCAACGGCTCGGCTGGCGCTGGCAGAGGCTGGGTCGGAGGCGCCGGGGTGGCTGCTGCAAGCACCTGGATCGGCCTCGCGAAGATCACTGGTTCACCGTCGGGGCCCTCGCCGATCAGGACCAGAGTATGCAGCCCGGGCGGTGCATCAGTCGGGATCGTCCCGGTCATCGTGATCGTCCCATCCGCTGCGGCGAATCCGACCCCGAGCAAGACCGGGTCGCTATGGAACTCGAACCGAACCTCACCGCCGCCAGCGAATCCGCCGCCCGACGACGAGACGACGTCGCCGACGATCAGGTCACCCAACGGATTGAACGTTGCGTCGACGGTGGTGTCGTTGACGGTCACGGTAAACGTGCGGACTCTGGCGTTGCCAGCCTTGTCGGTGGCAACGCAGGCCACTGTCGTCGCACCTTCCGCGAAGTCCGAGCCGCTTGGCGGTGAACACACGACCGGAACCGTTCCGTCGACCTCATCGCTTGCGGTCGGCGTCACGTAGTGAACACGCACCGTCGTAACCCCCGACGGAACATCCGCGTTCACCGTGACCGAGTTCGGCGCGGCCATCACGGGCCTGGTGGTGTCATTCGCCGAGCCTGCGCCGATCTGGAAGTCGATGTCGACACCTCTGTCGGGGATGCCATTGCCGTTGGTGTCCACTCGGATCCTGCTGTCCACGAATCCGGTCGATGACATCGAGCCCGACGCCGACACACATGGGAACGGGAAGAAGCAGCCGAGCCCGCTGAATGCCCCCGACACCCCGGTGTTGGCGACGGTGACTGCGGCGTTGCCGTTGACGCTGAAGAGTGCGAAGCCGAAGTCGACCCCGATCGAACCGGTGAAGTTGAACCGTCCGTCGCTGAACGCGTCGCCCGACAGTTTCAGGGTTGCGAATCCGAGGTTGAAGTTCACGCCCTGGCTGGACGGAAGGCGCAGCCGGATGACGCCACCGACGTTGGACAGCGTGAACGTTGCCGACAGGAGGCGAGTGCCGAACAACGCCAATCTGCCGGTGATCGAGCCGTCGAACGTTCCGTCGCTCTCGACGGTGAGACTTGTCATCGAGAGACTCGTCGAGCCGGCAAACGCTGTGATCGTGGCCGGGTTGGTAAGGGTCAGCTGCAAGACCCCCGACGACAGTTCACGAAGTCGGAAGACCACATTCGTCGACGTGAAGAACGGCCCGAGATTCAGCGCAGGCACAGTGAGCGGGGTGTCGAAGAACGCAGCTGCGTTGAAGGTGAGATTCGGCAGGATGATCGGATTGCCCATCGGCAGGAACAGCTTGCCGCCGTTGATACTGGCGCTGAACGTCGAGATGCCCGGCCCGGTCTTGGACATCGAGAACGACGCATCCCGAATACTGAGGCTCGCCGGGCCGAGTTGGCCGACACTCGCCGACGTACTGAATGTGCCGTTGCTGGCGATGACGAAGTCGTCGAGCGTGATCGAGCCGAGCGATCCGAGTGTGAGCCGGGCTGGGCTGAACGTGCCACTTCGCTCGATCCTGAGCGAGAACACCCCATCCGAGCCGGCGAGCACGACCTTGCCGAACAGTTGGGAGACGCCAAGGGAGAGTTGGCCGGCGGCCAACGTAATGGCGAAGTCGAGCGTGCTGTTGATCCCGAACGCAGGCGTCGCCAGCTTGGGCCGACCCGTCCCGCCGTCGGCGATGCCGGGGATGCTCATCAACGCAGCCTCCACGTCGAGCACGATCGCCCCCATCGACGCATTGCTGCGGAGATGGAAACCAGGGACCACCAGGGTGAAGCCGCCAGGGGCAGTGAACGTGAAGCCATTGACGTCGACGTCGAGCGTGCCGGCCGTGCCAACCCTGAACAAAGTCACGCCGATCGACGCAATGTCCACATCGGGATTGGGGATCTCATTGCGCAGGATCAGCCGGGCGTTGTTGGCTTCGAAGAAGCCGTTGGTTCCGTCGAAGGAGACCCGGTAACTGCCCGTCGTGAAGAACGGCGACGGTGACGGCCCAAGCCGCAATCCGCCGGTTGGCATCGTCACGGTCAGGTCGCCAACACCAGCCGAACTGACGAAGCCACTGATGCCGAGGGTGCCGGCGCCGGGGATCGTGACCGTCCCGCCCGTCAGATTGGCCCGGTACAGAGTGCGGCTGACGGCCAGTCGAAGACTGCCACCAATGGCCCAGCCGCCGAGTGTGAGCGGTTGGCCGACGGGCGTTGAGAGGCTGAGATCAGCCGATGGACCGGCTGAATTCAGGGTCAGCGTTCCGCCCATCGTCAATGTGGTCCCGAGCAGAGCCAGGTTGCCATCGACTGTCAGCGAGCCAGTGCCAGCCGACGTGAAGAAGCCCGTCACGCCAACCAGCGGCATGCTCGCACCGGGCCTGTTGAAGGTGATCCGTCCGTCGACGAAGACCTGGGCGACGCCGCCAGTCGTTCGCACTCGCACGACGGCGGCGTTGGCGGGACGTGTCGGTGCACCGGATGGCAGGGTGCACGACGCTGTCGGTGCCGGGAGCGTCTGACCGGACCGAGCGCCAACGGTGACCGTCTTGAGCCCGTTGGACTCGGTCGGGCCGAAGCCGAGATTGGTGACGGCGAGGATGAACTCGGTGTTGAGGTTCGTGTCGATGCAACCGGCTGCGGCAACGGTGGCAGCGCCACTTGCCGTCGAAAGCCAAGATGGCAGAACCGCTGTGCCGAGGAATGCAATACTGCCGACCAACGCTCCGCTCACTCTGGCCAGCTTGATCTGCAACGTGCCGTCGAACTCGATCCCACTGAGGGTGGGTTTGGCGGTACTGCCGGCCGCCAACGTGACCGTGAACGTACCGGTGAGGTCGGGGTTGAGCACGCCGTCGATCGTGCCGGTGATACCAAGCAATGTCGCCGTCCCCTTCAGCGTGCCGCTGACCGAGAGTCCGCGCTTGCGGAATGTGATCTCGGCGTTGGAGATGCTCGCACCGGCAATCGGGCCGATACTCGCGACCGACGCGCTCATGTCCCAGTCCGGGATCGGATTGCCCGGCGTCGGAGCGAGGATCGTGTACTCGGCCTGTGCGTTGTCGACCAGCCCGGGCAGATCCTGTTGGGCCGTTAGCCGGAATCCCCCACTCACTTCGAGTGGGTCGTCGGACTTGATGTCGAACGCGGGCGACACCAGCCGGGCATTGATGCTGACGCCCGGATCGAAGACGAGCGCCGGCGGTACGCCGAGGTTGGTGGCCAGCGCAGCGACTTCGGCGGACTTGAGCCTCGCCTCCGCCGTCGCAGTCGGGATCGGAATGGTCAGCCCACTGCCGATGTCGAGGTCGGTCTTGCCGAGGGTGATCTTGGCCGTCACGCCGATGAACGGCAGGCGACCCTCGATCTGAATTCCGGTCGAATCTGCCCTGACGTATCGCTTGCCGAGCGGCAGCGACAACAGCGTTCCGTCGAAGACACCTTCGTAGAACGGTGCATCCAGGAATGCCTGCGCATCCGGACCGGTCAGGCCGGCGATGACGTCGAAGCGGTCGTCGCCGCCGGCGGTGTAGTCGAAGTCCAACACCGACAGCGGGCTCGGCAGGAACAGGGTGGCCCGGATCGGAGAGGACGCTGCGGTCAACGTCTCGGCAACTTGGCGAGCCCACGCCTGCAACTGGGCCGCGTCTTCGGGTGGTGGGCCGATCCGGCGCAACAGCGTCGCTGGATCGGTGATCATCCCCGGCAGTTCGAGCCTGCTCCCGATCAGGATTCCGCCGTACTGGACGATGCGCTCGAAGTCGGCCCGGGAAGTGATCGGCAGCTTGGTGTTGTCGATCAGCACCGACGAGAGATCCAGAGGATTGCCGGCGCCGTCGAACAGTACCTGCACGTTGTCTTCCAGGAATCGCCGGTTGTCGGGACCGACCACGATCATCCGAGCATCGACGGATTCGTAGCCGAGGATACCGAACCGGCCGTTGCCGGAAATCGCCCAACGGGTGTCCTCCGGATCGATGTCGGGCAGCACCGTGCCAGTGACGAGCGACGTGACCAACCCGCCGACCGGCAATTGGGCCTGCAATGTAAAGCTGTCGGTGATACCGAGGCTGAAGATGTTGCGCAGAGCACCCCCGATTCCGAACGGCAGGATCAGGTTTGCCAGTCGGTCGGCGATCTGGCTGAACGAGGCACCGAATCCCAGCGTCACGCCGTTGCGATTGATCACCAGGCTGACGGCTCCGTCCTCCTGGCCGAACGGGATGCCCAGCAGCATTGGCTGCAGCGCTCCGTCGATTCGCATGCTGGGGTCGAACACCGTCAGCGCGGTCGCTGCGGAGTCAGCGAGCGCATCGCTGAGAACCTGCGCGAACGCCGCGAGGGTTCGGTTGGCGTTGCCGAACAGAGTGAGCAGGTCGGCCCGAGCGCCCCCGATTCCCCCGGCGGCAACCTCGTCGAGCGCAATGAACATCTCCGACAGCACTGCCTCGAACAGACGAGGACTCTTGGTGAGGAAGGTTGCAGCGCCCGCCACCGTCGTCGGCAACATCGCGAGCAATCGATTCTGGAGCACGGTGCGGGTGATGATCACGGTGTCTTCCGTCGCCGAGATCGTGCCATTGCCATTCGTGTCCAGCAACATCAGCGCGAGCGGCGAGTAGCGGTTGTCCTGCAGTCGGATGGCCATTGCACCGAGGGCATCGTCGAAGGCAGCGCTGCCGAGTTCGACGGAGCCGTCGATGACACGTTGGAGGAATGTTCGCAGCGCAAGCGCCGCAGCCGGGGCGACTCCCTTGGTATCGATTCGCATTGCGAACGTCGCTTCAAACGGCGAGACGAAACCAAGCACGCCCGCAGCCGGGCCGGGCAGTGCGAACGCGATGTCGAAGCGAGGTTCGATCGGGTTGGTGAAGTCGTAGAGGATGCCGCCGGATGCAACCGGGATACCGAACGCCGTCAAGTCTCCGCGACCGAACAGCTTCACGCCGTCACCCGTCGCGAACCCGACGTTGATCCCGAGGATCACTTCGCCACCGGCAATGGCCGGGGCGGCGACATGGGTGATGTGGCCGGTCAACGTCAGCGAGAACGGCCGCGTCCACGTTGCCGCGCCGCCCGGGAACAGTGGCTCGAGAGCCTCGATGATCGCTTCCTCGGTGGTCTCGACATCGTTGGCAGCGAGGTCGAGTGAGAGCAGGTCCTCGGGCTCGGCAGGTTGTTCGAGCGCATTGCCGAACGAGAGCCCGCCGCTGACGCTGGCCAACACCAATCCGGTCGGCCCGAGCGGAATGCCCAGCGGCGCTTTCACGGCCAACAGCAATGGGCCGTACTGGGTGATGATGATCTCTGCTCCGACGCCAAGATCATTGATCGAGACCTCGCCAAGAACTCGCAGGTAGAGCACGTCCTCGCCCTCGACGACCACCTTGCCGAAACCGAGTAGCCCGCCGATCGTCACGCCGGGCGCGATCTCTGTCGGCTCGACACCGAACGAGATTTGGTCCAGGTTGATGATCGGGAAGCCGGGCTGCAGCCCGACCAGGCGGGCAAGACTGATCTCCAGACCGTCCAGTGAAATCTCGATCGGCCAACCTTCAGTCGCCGTGATTCCTCCGGAGAACAGAAGCCGGATATCCGTCAGCGACTCGCCAAGGGCTGGGCCGGTACATGGGTTGTCCTCGTCGCTGGTCTCGACGTCGAAGCCGATCCCGATCTCGTCGACACGCAATGGCATTTCCTCTGGGATCCCGAACAATTCGTCGAATGGTGCCGTCACCGAGAAGAACGCCGTCGGCAGCAGGTGAACCGAGGCGTCGGGACAGATCGCAACCCCTCCGAACGCGCCGCCCCAGCCCGCCAATTCCTCGAGGATCTCGATGTCCGCGAGCCCCTCGCCGAAGCCGAGCCGGGCACCGGCGGTCGGCGACGAACTGGTTCCGCCGATCGTGACGAGCGCCTGACCCGGAGCCGGATTGAAGTCCAACTCGACGTCACCGATCGACGCAGTCGCAAGCGTGCCGAGAGGCACGCTCAGCGATTCGAGTTCGAGGCTTTTCATCGTGATCTCGTGCTGGAACACGCCGGCCGCATCGATCTCGAGATGCAAGCCAACGAACAACTCCAGATTCGTCAGGACCATTGCGCCACGACGAGCGGAGAACGAGAACTCGCCGTCGAGGTCCAAACCGCCGTCGAAAACATTGCCGGAAATCGACGAGGTCAGTGATGTGCCATCGGCTGACGAGACGTCGTCGAAGCCATCGTTGATCGTGATCGATCCTGTTGCCCCTGGCTGCAACTCACCGTCTTGCCAACCAACGATCGAGGCCAGGAACGATACGTCGATGTCGTCGCTGACGGTCACGTTCTCGATCCCGAAGCCGATCGGGCCGAGGTCGATCGGCCGAAGCACGCCGTCACCGAGGCTCTCGACGGCGACTGAGAACGTGAACACGTTGTTCTCAGCGGGCGATGTCGCCGTGACGACCTCACCACCGAGTTGGATCTGCAGGTCGAACGGCAGATCGCCGAGGGCAGCCTGATCGAACCCGCCGGTGACCTCGACGTCGAATGCATCGAGTGACTTCAGCGATGTTCCGGGAATCGTTTCGGTGAACGCAAGGTCCACGTCGGTCACGTCGAACGGCACGATGTTGCCGAGGCCGACGGCCTCGAACAGGCCGATCTCGTTGCTGAGCGACGCCGTGTCGGCACCCACTCGGCCGTCTTGGAGGACCGTCAGTCCAGTGACGTTGACGACCGTGTCCTCGATCTGAGAGAACACTGCCTCGACTGCACCGATCTCGAGCAGCGGTTCGTCGTCGAAATCCGGACCGAAGTTGATGCTGAGATCGTTGGACTGGAACGTGATCGCGCCATCGGCAACGTTGCCATCCACGGTTGCGGCCGTGAGCGACGTACTGCCGTTGCCGCTGATCGAGCCAACGAGATCCGTCAGCGTCAACAAGCCCGCCGGTGGCGTCGTCGTGGAGCCATCAGCTGGGAACACAACCGCCGTCGCTGCGGAGAGCGTTGCTCCGCCGGTGACGGAGCTGCTGCCTGCGGCGTGGGCGAGGTCGACCGTGATCACGTAGTCGGCGAGCCAGAGTAGAGGGGCGAGGTCCAACTCGTCGCCGCTGACCGCGCCGGCTGCGGTCCAGCCGCCGTCGCCGTCGAAGGTCACATCGAGGGTGACGTCGATCGGATCTGCGTCGGCGCCCCCGGGCCGGACGACCGCTGCCAATGACGCGCTGCCATTGGTGATGTCGCCATCAATGATGGTCATCTCGACGTCGCCGGTCAGCAGTTCGAACCCACCAAGGGTGAGCGCTCCACTGCCGTCGAGCGCACCAACGAGTTCCCACCTGTCGCCGTCGACCGGATCCGGTGTGAACGTGCCGTCCAGTGCCACCGTCGCAGGCCCTGTCGGGCCATCCAACTCTGTAAGCGAGAGGTCCGCGCTCAATGTTTGGATTCCGACCGTGGTCGTGACCGAGCGGTCAATCGTCGCGACCGACCAATTGCCGACCCATTCGAACGCAGCCGTCGGCGTGGTGAAACCGAGCGTGCTCGTCGCGGTTCCGGTCACGATCGGCGACAACAGTTCCGCTGGCGCGTCGTCGAGATCGGCGACACGCAACTTTGCGAGCTCCGATCCTCCGGGGCGCAGGCGGACTTGCAGATCAGTCGTCGCCGAACCGCTCACTGGTGTGTCATCTCTGCTGGGCGCCGTTGCGTTGCCGCTGATCGAGAGTGAGGCGTCGATATCGAGGATGAGCCCGCTGGCGCCGAGCAGATAGAAGCCGTCGGCGTCGACACCGAAGATGACCCGCACGGTCAGGTTCGGCGTCAGTCCACCCGTCGCATCCAGACCGAGGGCCGTCGCTAATTCCTGGAGAACTCCCGGCGTTGAGTCGTTCCACTCGTCGATGGAGGTTCCGGTCGCGGCAGCAAGGTCGGCAAGGGTCCGCTCGCAACGGAATCGAACGACCTCACCCGCTGGCGCAATCGGCTCGCCGAGGATGCCGTTGCGCACGAACACGACGTCGCAGGCGCCTTCTCCGGGCTCGTTCGGCGTGCCGTTGTCGTTGGGATCTGTCATGGCTTGCACCGCACCCGCGAGGGTGTCCTCGTCAGCCGCTGGTGCCGGCAACGAAGCAATCGCCGTCTCGGTTGCGGCAGGAGCATTGACAAGCGAGCCGAGTTGGTCGGTCGCAACTGGCAGATCACCGGGGTCATCACTTCCATTGCCCGGCCGACCAGCCCAGGTGATCGGGTCGAAGTCGAACAATGCTGCCCAGTCGTCGAAGAAGCCACGGGCGAGTTGGAATCCGGTACGAAGTTGGGCGACCCGTGCGGCGTCGCCGTCCGGATCGTCAGGCTGATCGTTGTCGTGGATGACGCCGCGATCGACAAGCAAGAAGCTGGTGACCGAGTAGTCCTCTCCTGCGATCTGCATCCCGCTCAGGACCGCCGTAAACCGCTCGTCGGGTTCCAGGATGTCATCG
>JANOQU010000498.1:0-1646 GCA_031422355.1 Actinomycetes bacterium | reverse complement strand
AAGAACTCGAGATCGTCTACCGGTCGCTTCACCGGCAACAGGCCAAGGGCCAGCCGTAACGCGCCGACATCCGGACTGTCCGACAATCGACTCCCGTTCAGGAGCGATCACTCGGACAGTGAGTTGACGGTTGCGATCTGCGACTTCGTTGACCGACAATCGGCTCGCGTTCGGGAGCGATCAGTCGGACAGTGAGGTCGGCGAGCGAACGGCTTGGAGCAGTCGGGACCGCTCGATTGCCTCGCGAATATCGGTGACGACGTCGTCGATGCGATCCAAATCGCTCCACCACAGGTCGACAATGTCCCAACCCATTCTTCGCAACATGCGTTTCCGCGCAGCATCTCGCCGCTGCGCTGTTGGCGTTGAATGCCACTCCCAGCTCTGACACTCGACGCCCACCTTGTCAGAAACGATCGCCAGATCCGGTTCGGCGAGCAATTTCCCATTCGCGTCTCTGACCGGCCATTCATCCACCATCTCGATCCCGGCAGCACTGAGGACCATGCTGGCCAGCCGCTGGAACCAACTGCGCGGCAGTCTGGCATCGACACGTTCGTGCAACGCATCGAGCACCGCCGCAGGCCCGTGTACTCCCATCTTTCGCCATCGGTTCAGCGCCAACTGGATGTCGACAGGCGTGTTACCCAACCGAATCGCCGAGTCCAACGCCTGGTGGAATTCCAGGCCGTACCTCGACAAGTGAAGCAACGTCACAGCGACGGTGGTGGCAGCGATGCCGTCAACCGTGGTCACATCGAGTGGAGTGAGCAGCCTCGTTCGATTGACCGTCACCTCGGCGGGCGATCGCACGCGACCGCTCTTCGACGTCAACACGATCAGTCGTTCGACATCCCCGAATCCGTCGAGGCCGTGCAGCCTCGCTGCAGCAGCACCGGCCAAAACGACGCTGGAACCAGGCATCAGCGTTGCGGCCATTGCACCTTGATGCCATGTCGACGCTGTCCCTGCATCAACGATCACCCCTGGCGCGTACCGGCGCCACATCTGTCGGTCGATGAGCGTCGACTGCCGCTTCCAGGAGACGCCAGCACCTCGGATCTGGAGATCCGAAGCAACGCCGTGCTGGACCGCAAAAAGGTCGACGACGCGCCGCAGTGCGGCTGGTACGGCAGCCAGTTCATCGGGCTGAGAGGGATCGACAAGGAGAACCGGATCTGGAACGAGATTTTTGCGACTCATATTCTACTGAGTGCTTTGAGAGCCCGGAAACGGAAAAATAATTCCGTCCGATGCTGAGCGCGGGTTCGGGAGCGATCAGTCGGACAGCGAGTTAACGCTCGCGGCCGGCCACCTCACTGTCCGATGCTGAGCGCGGATTCGGGAGCGATCAGTCGGACAGCGAGTCCGACATCGTGATTGCAGATGTTGGTTCCGGTGGCTCTTCCGACGCTCCGCCTGGCCGACGGGCGAAACGCCCCGCGTCGCGACCGTGAACAGGGTCGTCACGGTCCCAGGGCCAACCGCCGAAGCCTGTTTGGCGATAATCGGCAAAGGCCTGCTCGATTCCCGCCCGATCGTTCATCACGAACGGTCCGTATTGGGCGACCGGTTCACCGATCGGCCGACCCTGCAGGATCAAGATTTGAATCGGCTCGGTGGAGGCCGCTTCGGCGGTCACCGTC
>JANOQU010000497.1:0-5804 GCA_031422355.1 Actinomycetes bacterium | reverse complement strand
GTCCTGTCGGCATCGCTGCTCGCAACCTGCCTCGCTGTCACGCTCAACCAAGTCCACGTGCCGACCGCGATCGCCGAGGCGACCTCGACGATCCAGCGCCTCAACGTGTCGGAGCCAGGGTTCCCAGCCGCAGAAAGTGGGACACCCGGCGCAGTTGTCAGCGGCGATGGGCGCTGGGCCGTGATGCAGGACGGCGTGAACCTCGATCCGCCGGTGAACACCGGCCAGGTCAACGTGATCGACCTCCAGACCGGTAAGAACGCACGGATCAGCGTGCGCGCCGACGGCACGACGGTCACGGCACCGGAGTACGCCTCGCTCTGCTATCAGCCGTCCATGAGCTACGACGGCCGATTCGTGCCCTTCTCGACGAACGAATCGCTCGATCCCGCTGACACGAACTCGATTCGTGACATCTACCTTCGCGATCGAGATTTTGACAGCGATGGAATCTTCGACGAAGCGGGTGGCAGCCGGACGGTTCTGATCAGCCGGAACGCATCCAGCGCTGGTCTCGGGCCCGCGGTCGGGAGCGAAGGCGAGGTGTGCTTCGTGTCCCTCGACGGGCGCGAGGTGCTGTTCATGTCCCGAGCCGTCGAACTCTCGCCGTCGATTCCCGGCTTCTACGACGTGTACATCGCCGATCGTGATTCCGACGGCGACGAGATCTTCGACGAACCCGGCGCGGTCTCGATCACCCAGCTCCCGCGCCCGCCTGGTTTCGTTCAGGACCTGGTGACGTTGACCGCCCAGTTCGACTTCAGTCGAATCCTGATCAGCGACTACGCGAGCTGGCCGTACTTCGGCGGAAACACGTTCGAGTACCACCGAGCTTCGGATACCTTCACCCAGGTCACGTCCAGCTACACCAGCGGGCTCACCGCCCGATATGCGGTCGAAATCGCGACGGACGCAGCGATGGATTCGATTGGTCAGCGCAACCCGGCCGACACCAACGGAACGTACGACGTGTACCTGATCGACCGTGACGGCAATGGAAACGGCATCTACGACGAAACCGCGGAACGGGTCTATACGTGGGTCAGCCAATCACCAGGCCCCGACCCGGCGGCGCACACATCGGACATGAGAGCAGTGTCGGTCAGCCCGGATGGCCGGTCCGTGATCTTCGCGTCAGCTGACAGCTTCGTTGCCGGGGACACTCAGGTCTCGGGATCCGTCGTCAACTTCTATTGGCGCGATCTCGCCAGCGGCCAGACTGTTCGGCTGACAAAGGGTGTCAACGGCGAAGAGCCCAACATGCCCATCGGCGAGATCACGTTGACTGCGGACCCCAATGTGATCGTCGTCGGGAGCTACGCGACCAACCTCGTTCCCGGGGACGTCCCTGCATCGATCGACCGCTTCGTTCTGAGGGTCCTGAATCCGCCGACGACAGCGTCGGCATCACTTGGAGTCTCGAGCCTGACGACCCAACCCGGAGCGCGCCAGATTCCGGTCGCGAACATCTCCACCGAGCGCCTTCAGAACGTCGCCACCTCGTTGGCCGCATCGCCGGGGGTCGGACGCTCACCCGGCGTCGGACGCTCGCCGGGCGTTGGCAGATCGCCGGGGGTCGGACGATCGCCCGGTGTCGGCAGATCGCCGGGCGTGGGTCGGTCACCTGGCGTCGGACGCTCCCCGGGCGTCGGACGTTCCCCGCTCAGCGAGGTTGTGCTCGTGCCTCCGCAGACGTGGAGCACGTTGCTTGCGGGAACTGCGTTGGCCGACCAACCACTCGACGCGGTCACCTTCTCCCAAGCCCTCGACGCAATCGACGCCAAGGTCCCGGCTCCGGTCTTCGGAATCGGTGACATCGATCTCGATCACTCACCGTTGAGCGTCGTCTCGTTGCCCGGCTGGTTGGTCGACCTCGTCTACTTCGATGCCCTTCAGACTCGTACCGGCGTCGACTATTGCGATGCCTATGCATCCTTCTGCACTGAGTTCGCCGTATCGGCTCCCGTCCGTAAGCCAGTCCTCGATCTGGAACTGGACCCCGCAGGCCAAGCAGCGTTGTCGCAGCAAGACTTGGTCGCCTCGATACCGCTCAGCGCCGCGAACTGGGAAGCGTTCGGCGATCAGGTTGAAGGTGACGGGACCAACGGTGTCGAGAACGCCGCCATCTACGACATCGCGATGCAAGATCTGCTCGTCGGCGCCAGCCATCTCGGCGACATTCCCCTGACGACGCTGGCCAACCAACCGGCGTTCGGTGCCGTTGTCGTGCCCGCCGGCGCTCACGACGCTTTGGTTGCCTGCCTGCCAGCCGGTACAGCATGTTCGGCGACGCTGACATGGCAGCAGGCGCTGGCGCAGGGCCTGATCAACCCTGCTGCCACCTGGCGCAACCTGACACTCGGCAGCGGACCAGGCGACGGCACCATTCCAGTGGGCATCACGCTCGACCAGATCAGCGGTGCGCTCGTCGCTTACACGGTCAACGACGTGGCCGTCGCACTCTTGTCGGCCAGCGACTATCCGTGGGAGTCGATCGACCTCAACAAGGTCCAGATCCAAGACGCCGACCCGGCCGGGCCAGTGTTGACATACAGTGCCCAGATTGTCGCAACCGGCGGCGGTGCCGGACTCTCGGCCGACCTGATGTTCGAACTCCCGATCGGTATGCAATTCCTCGGACGCGCCGGCGGTACATCGATCAACAACACCGAGATCTCGCTCACCCCAACGACAAGCGCCTCGCTCTCGAAGCCGTCGATCGTCGCAATGCCCGACGGGTCGACGAAGGTGACGATGAGAATCAACGCGATGCTTGCGAACGTCGGCTACATCGTCACCTTCAAGGTTCGCCCGCCATTGGCCCTCGGGCCGGCGCCGGTGACGATGACAGCGAATGTTGGCGGCATCCAACCCGGCCCTCGGAAGGCCACCACCACCGTCGTCGCCCCGCCCGATATCCCGCCGACAGCAGGCGGCGCGCTCAACCTCGCACCGAACACCTTGCTGCTCGGCTACATCGACAACGGCACCGACATCGACATGGTCAAGTTCAATGCGACCGGAACCGACAACGGCAAGCCGCTCAGCGCTCGTCTGTCCAGCCTGGCCGGAGACGCAGACCTCGTCCTCTATGGGCCGCCAAGTGCAACTCAACCAGTCACGTTGAAAGCCCGAGACCGGATCGACCGCCTGGCGCCGACAGTCGCCCCGGACCCCGGATACACCGGAAACGCGGCACCTGCCGCTGGCGACGACATCTCGCAAACGATCGCCGGACCGTCGCAGGTCCTTGCTTCGTCAGCCAATTCCGGATCGTCGAGCGAAGAGGTCACCGGTCTGCTGAGCGGCGCGAACTTCATCCAGATCTCGTCGTACCGTGGCGCTGTCAGCGAGCAGCCGTGGGTTCTCACGGTTCGCGTCGGCGATGTCACCCCCGTGTCGGTCTGCTCCGCTGCGCCGGGTCTCACCGGCACGGGCAATGTCAACGTCACCAGCTTGAGCACTGCGCCAGCCGGGTCCGTCACGACGCTGTTTCTCACCAACCCGCAGTGGTACGCAGGTTCACATTCGCCTGCCGACGCTGCCGCGGTCACCGCCAGCGTTGCCAGCTTCGCTGCGGCCCACAACGGCATCGTGCTCGACGTGGCACGGGTCGCCAAGGTTCGTGCGGCAGCGGCCGCGGTCACCAACCGATGCGACCCGAAGATGCTCAACGGTGTCGTCGGAGCGATCAGCGATGTCGTCGTCACGGCAACCGGCATCTACCCGAATCTCGCGCATGTCGTGATCGTTGGCGGCGACGACGCGATCCCGATGGCTCGCCTCGCGGACACAACGACCACGTCCGACGAGAAGGGCTATGCGGGCGAACTCCCAGTCGGAGCGATCCGGGCCGCGAACGCCGCGGGCTTCTACCTCTCCGACGATGTCTTCGGCACGCGCAAGCCGCTGCCCTACCTGAATCGGCGGATCTATGTCCCAGATCTGGCCCTCGGCCGACTGGTCGATACGCCTGCCCAGATCAGCGCCCAGTTCGCACAGTTCGTGGCCGCAAGCGGAACGGTCTCGCCAGACACCGGACTCTCGGCCGGCTACGAGTCCTTCGGCGACGGTGCCGAGGCTGTGCACGACGCACTGTCGACCGCACTCACGACGGCCAACGGCGGAACGCCCTCTGTCGTCGAATTGCTCTGTCCGACGCAGAACGGTCAATGCGACCGCGACGAAGTCGACAGCGACCAAGGCACCATTTGGGATGACGCTGACCTGGCGACTGCGGCCAGCGCGGCCGATGTCTCCGTGATCGGGGCGCACACGGACCCATTCGGTGTGGTGTCGGCAGCGGCGTACTACGCCGATGCGCTCCCGGATTTCACGGTCGCCGACATCGCCAACGGCGTACCGGCAGGGGCGCGAGTGGTGATGTCACTTGGATGCCACGGTGGTCTGGCGGTGCCCGGCGAAGCCGACTTCACCGACGCATTCGCCGACAAGGGCGCCGTCTACATTGCGTCCACCGGATACGGCTACCACGACCGCAACACCGTTGGTGTTCACGAGCGGCTCTACACCGAGGTCGCTTCACAACTCGACGGCGGTGTCACCGTGGGCCAAGCATTGATGCTGGCCAAGAACGACTACTTCGCAACATCCGGGCTCTATGGCCCATACGACGAAAAGGTGCTTGCCGAGACTGTGTTCTACGGTCTTCCGACCTATCGAGTCGGCGACCGACCACCGCGACCGGTCACCCCGAAGGTCACTGTCGACGGCGCGGGAGCCGCGCTCGTCCAGGTCGCCAGTACTCAGCTCACCGATCCAACGAACTTCGACCCGAACGATGACGGCATCATTCGCGCCGATGGTCAAGAGCCATTGCTCGTCAGCTACCGGCCGATCACCCCTCGGATCGAGTTCGACGTCACCGCCGACCGGGCCGACGTCTTCGCCCATGGCGCCTTGATCACCGACATGACGACCGAACGGACCGCGACCGGAGCGAACCCCGTCGTCGCGACTCCAGCGGTGGACGGCGCGGCTGGCGAGGCCGACCTGTCGAGCGGCGCGTTCCCGACCGACTTCGCAACGATCACCAACTTCACCGACGTCGGGGGCGACCGGCAACGGGTGGTACTGACCCCTGCACTGTTCCGAGCCGATACATCCGCCGCCAGTTCAACAACCGGCCAATGGGATCTCTTCCGCGATGTTGAAGTCGCAGTGCAGTATTCGGGCTCGGCCGATATTCGTCCGCCTCGAATCGTGCTCGTCAACGCCACCCGCGGTTCCACGACGACTGCATTCACGGTCACAGCAACGACGAACAACTTGGCAGGAGATACGCCGGTGGCGAGAGTCCTCGTCCTCGCTCACGAACTGGGGTCCAACGACTGGACGCCGGTCGAACTGGGCTTCGACGGCACGGCTTGGACCGGCTCGCTCGCTTCAACCGCCGACCTGGAGTACTTCGTGCAGGCAGTCGACGAGGCTGGCAATGTTGCCACCGGTTCGAACAAGGGCCTGCTCTATCAGGTCAGCGGCTCAGGCGACGGGCTTGCAGCCGGTCTCAACATCGTGCTCACCGGTACCAGGAATGCTTCGGGCTGGTATCGAAGCGCAGTCCTGCTCACGGCCACCGCGATCGCCACAGGTGCCACGATCACGTCCCTCGCCGTGAACGGCACGAACGTGAACAACCCAGTCTCGATCACCTCCGAAGGCTCGAACCTTGTGTCCATTGCGGCCAGCGATGGCACGGTTCGAACCGTCGTAGTGCCGATCGACATGACCGCACCGGTCTACGACACCAGCTTGTGCGGATTCCCACCGCCGCCAGCCACGGC
>JANOQU010000496.1:0-2164 GCA_031422355.1 Actinomycetes bacterium | reverse complement strand
ACGAGGTGTTCCTCCTCTCCCGGGTCCGCGAGGAGTACCTGCGCACCGGTGACAACGCCACCGCCCTCGCCGACGGCCTGGCGGCCACCGCCAAAGTGATCACCGCCGCTGCGTTGATCATGACCGCAGTGTTCGGGGCGTTCATCCTCAACGACCAGATCTTCTTGAAGATCATCGGCATCGGCATGGCCGCAGCCGTGATCATCGACGCAACCGTCATCCGGCTGATCCTCGTCCCATCGACGATGGAGCTGCTTGGCGACAAGAACTGGTGGATGCCTCGCTGGCTCGACCGGATCATCCCGCACCTCGACATCGAAGGCAGCCACCCCGTTGCCGCCGAGCCCGTCGCGTCACAGCCCGAACCCGAACTCGTCTCGGTCTGACCCCCTTGTGGTGACCGTCGGGCAGCCACCAGCTGTCCCGACGGTCACCACAGCCGCTCACCATCAACACCCGCTACCGCCTTCAGGAGACCCACATGTACGTCCCAACCACAACCACACTCGAGACAACTGTCACCGACCCTCCGAGCCGGGCCAAGATCGCCCTGCGGTGGATGCCGACCTTTCTCGGTTTCCCTGTCGGGGGCTACGTCGCCGAGGCCGTCGGCCGCATCGACGGTCCCGGCCCAGCGATCGCCGGCGGTGCGATAACCGGCGCGATCCTCGGGTTCGCGCAATGGCTCGGCATGCGCCGCACCGGCCCCTCACCGATCGCGTGGGTCATCGCAACCGCCATCGGCTTCGCAGTGGGCCTCGGTATCGGCGCCGCAGCCGTCGACTACGACACCAACGTCGGTGCACTCGCTACCCAAGGCGCTATCTGCGGAGCCGTGATCGGCGCAACGCAAGCCGCAGTCCTGTACGGCAAGCTCGGACGAATCGTGCTGGCGTGGCCAGCCGCCCTATCGGGCCTGTGGGCGCTCGGCTGGACCGTCACGTACTCCGCCGGCATCGACGTCGACGCCCAATACACCGTGTTCGGATCCAGCGGCGCGCTGGTGGTCACCGCCCTCACATCAATCCTGCCGATCGAGCTCGCCCGCCGCCAGCAACGAGGACTGCGATGAGCCGCCACGTCGTGTTCGGAACCGGCCAGATCGGCAACCATGTCGCCAGCCTGCTGCTCGAATCGGGCAGTGACGTCGTCGTCGTCAGCCGCAGCGGACGGACCGTCCCGCCCGGAGCACGCTCGATCAGCGGCGATCTCACCAACGCCGAGTTCGCGGCCACCGCCGCCGAGCGCGCGGATGTCATCTACTTCTGCCTCAACGCATCGGGCTACGACAACTGGCCCGAACAATTCCCGCCGCTGCAGCGTGCCGCAATGCACGCAGCAACCGTGACCGGGGCACGGTTCGTGGTGCTCGAGAACCTTTACTCCTACGGGCCCACCGGCGGGCAAACCCTCACCGAGGACCTCCCCGCCGACGCGACATCGGCCAAGGCGCGCACCCGAATCGAGATGACCCACGAACTCCTCGACGCTCATCGCCGAGGAGACCTCGACGTCACGATCGGACGTGCGTCGGACTTCTTCGGTCCACGAGTCACTCAGTCTGCGCTCGGTGAGCAAGTCATCCGCCCCGCGCTGAGCGGCAAACGGGCACAAGTCATGGGCAACCCGAACCTGCCCCACAGCTACTCATACGCACCCGACGTCGCCGGAGGCCTCATCGCCCTCGGAACAACGCAAGCGACGAGCGGGGAGATCTGGCACCTCCCCATCGCGGAAACCCTCACCACCCGCGAGTTCATTGACACCGTCTACAAGACCGCAGGGCACCCGACACGCCTCACCGCCGCCGGTCGCACCGCACTCGCCCTCATCGGCCTCGTGAAGCCGGAGCTCAAGGAACTCCGCCACACGCTCTACCAATTCATCGAACCGTGGGTCGTCAACGACGCCAAGTTCCGAACCGCCTTCGGCGACCTCTCCACGCCTCTCAGCTCTGCGATCGAATCAACGGTCCAGTGGTACCGCAACAACCCTGCAAAGGAAGCATCATGAACCGCAAACTCACCGCCATCACACTCATCGGAGCTGCACTGCTGACCAACGCTGGGTTCACAGCGCTCGGCAGCATCTTCAACTACCCCGACGTCTTGAAGGAACCAACCGGCGACATCCTCGACCGGTTCCGCGAGCACCAATCTGCCGT
>JANOQU010000495.1:0-13503 GCA_031422355.1 Actinomycetes bacterium | reverse complement strand
ACGTCGACCGCAGCAACCGATGCGGCCGCTGCCGTTGGTGCTCGGGTTCGTTGGTTCCCGATCTGGGCGTGGCACTGTCACGAACCCACCGAGAGCAGTCTCGCTCAGGGTCAACGGTTGTCGCTGTCGGAGGTTTCCCTGTATCGCAAGCGCAGGGCGGCAGCGTGTTACGTCTCGCAGATCGACGGCGACTCCCCAGTTGTTCCGACGCCGATGCTGGCTCGACTCCTGCGGCCGTTCGAAGTATTCGTGCGTCCGTCGTGAGAGTGGATCCTCAGTCCTTCGACGCGATGTACGAGGTAACCCAGGACCCGTGGTCGTTCGCGACGTCCGCCTATGAACTCGACAAGTACGACACGACGATGTCCAGCCTGGGAGCGTTCCACTATCGACGTTGCTTCGAGCCGGCGTGCTCGATCGGCGTGCTCACGCAACTCCTTGCGGCACGGGCTGATGGCGTGGTGGCGTGTGACGGGTCGGCGGTCGCGATCGAGAGAGCCAGAACGCGGCTGTCGGCTGCGCCTCACGTCGAGCTTGTCGCTGCCGCGATCCCCGAGTGGTGGCCGCCTGGATCGTTCGACCTCATCGTGCTTTCAGAACTGGGGTACTACTGGGACATCGATGGATGGGGTGAGGTCATCGAACGGTGCCGAGCCTCGTTGGTGCCCGGCGGCGAGGTGATGGCCGTCCATTGGCTGGGTGCCGCACCCGACCACGTGCTCGACGGGGAGACGGTGCACCGAGAACTCACGAAACGACTCGGGGAGTCCGATCTCCATATCGAACGGGGCGCAGAGGCTGGTACGGGTTTCGTGCTCGATCGTTGGAAGCGAGTGCCCCGTGGCTGAGTGGGATCTCGATGATCCAGCGTTCGAAGCTGTGGCCCCTTTGGGCACCGGTGCGACGGTCGAGCGATTCCGGGCGCTCTGGACCACGGCCGCGCGATCGCCGTCCCTCGGCCGGGTTGCCGAAGCCCATCATGACGCGATCGCGATTCTGACCGAGGCCGGCAGGGCTGTGGACCAGCTGGGCCTCTACGCGGTGTGGGCGGCTGGCGGGCCGGATCCGTTGCGGCTGGAACGCAGCGGCGAGAGATGGCAACTGCGGGGCAGCAAGCACTGGTGCAGCGGCGCCACGTTCGTCAGCCGGGCGCTCGTCACCGCTCAACTCGACGACGGCACGGGAGCGCTCGTGCTGATCGATCTCGATCAAGAGGGTGTTCGGCCAGCAGCTGCGAACTGGGAATCGCCCGCGATGGCATCGGTCGACACGCGAAGTGTGGCCTTCGATCTGGAAATCGAAGCCGATGACATCGTCGGTGTCGATGACTGGTATCTCCAACGCCCGGGCTTCTGGCATGGAGCCGTCGGAGTTGCCGCATGCTGGGCCGGATGCGTCGACGGAATCGTTCAACGCCTGGAGCCCGTGTGGAAGCAGGACTCGCATGCGGCTGCTCACCTCGGCGCCATCGACGCAATTCTTTGGAACCTTCGATTGACCCTCGACGGTGCGGCGAAGGAGATCGACTGCGGCTCAGCCGCCAGCGCCGACGAGCGGCAGCAACTCGCGCTCCGAGCCCGGCACATCGTCGATGTGGGGGTGGGAGAGATCATCACCCGGATCACCCGCGCACTCGGCCCCGGCCCGCTCGCCCATACGCCTGACCTCCATCGCCATCTCGCCGAGACCGACATCTACCGGCGCCAGTCGCATGCCGAACGGGACCTCGAAGTGTTGGGCCGACTGGCTCGACCATGATCGAATGAATCTGCTCGGCCAGTGGCACCAACGTGACCACACCGAGACCGAGACGCTGAGCACTACTGTTGGATCCGTGGCATCCCAGCGCGAGGGTTCGAGTGTTCGGCTCTGTCGCCCGAGGCGAGGCTACAGAGACCAGTGACGTGGACTTCCTCGTCGACCTCGAACCCGATCGCAGCTTGTTCGACCTCGGTGGCCTCTTGATGGATCTTCAAGACCTGCTGAACCGAAACGTCGACGTAGTCACGGAACGCGGGCTGCGTCCGAGAGTCGCTCACCGAGTGCTCGCCGACGCCGTCGACCTGTGAGAGCTGATCACGACCGCATCCTCGACATGCTCGAGATGTGCCCCGACTGCGCATGGCTTCGGCGGCACACACTGCTAGTTGCCGTGGCTCACAAGCGCACCGCGGGGTGGGTTTGGGACCATATGCGTCTCAGATAACCATCGCGGTGCGGATTCGTGCCATCGTCAATCGCTGGCGCCCTCGGAGAGATTCGAACTCCCGCACATGGTTCCGGAAACCAATGCTCTATCCCCTGAGCTACGAGGGCGGGGAAACGGGAGCACCTTAGCGTCTGGCTACCTGAATCAGCGCCTGAATCAGCGCCGGAATGAGCGCTGGAATGCAGGCACCGATCCGGCACAATGGTTCGTCCATGGCTGATCCCGTCGTCACTGTCTCCGACCTGCTGCAACCCGTGTTCGCTGCGATCGGTGGCGACGGCTCGGACCCCGTTGTGCGGCCGAGCGACCGTGCCGATGCTCAAGTCAACGGGGCGTTGGCGATCGCAAAGCGGCTGGGTCAAAGCCCGCGCCAGGTGGCAGAGGCGGTGGTGGCGCTCGCTGAACCGGTGCTCGCAGGTGTCTGTAGCGGGATCGAGATCGCCGGGCCGGGATTTCTCAACCTCACGTTCACGAACGAATTTCTCGCCGCTCAACTCGCCTCTGCGGCGGCCGAGGAGCGTCTCGGCGTTCGGGAAGCGCCTGTGTCCAAGCGGGTGATCGTCGACTACTCGGCGCCGAACGTTGCCAAGGAGATGCACGTCGGCCACCTCCGGACCACGGTGATTGGCGACTCACTCGTGCGGCTGCTGACGTTTGTGGGTCATACGGTGATCCGCGAGAACCACATCGGCGACTGGGGTACCCCGTTCGGGATGCTGATCGAGCACCTCACCGATCTCGGTGAGGATCATGCAGCGGCCAGCTTGTCGGTGGGAGATCTCGACGGTTTCTACAAGCAGGCCCGCGCCAAGTTCGATGCCGACGAAACGTTCCAGGATCGGGCACGGGCGCGGGTGGTCATGCTGCAAAGCGGTGACGCCGAAACGCTGCGGCTGTGGCATCTGCTGGTTGCGTTGAGTACGAAGCACTTCAACGCGGTCTACGACAAGCTGGGCGTACTGCTCACGGACGACGATCTGGCTGGCGAGAGCATCTACAACGGGCGGCTCACCGAAGTGCTCGAACGGCTGAAGTCGGCCGGGCTGTTGGAACAGAGCGACGGAGCCGACGTCGTCTTCCCACCGGGTTTCACGAACCGCGAGGGAGAACCGCTGCCCCTGATCGCTCGCAACAGCGTCGGTGGGTTCAACTACAGCACCAGTGATCTCGCGTGCGTGATCGATCGGGTTGAACGGGTGAGGGCCGACCTGATGCTGTACGTCGTCGGTGCCCCGCAGGCCCAACACTTCGCGATGGTGTTCAAGGTGGCCGAGATGGCCGGCTGGCTGCAGCCGCCCACCGAGGCCGTTCATGTGATGTTCGGCAACGTGCTGGGCGCGGACCGCAAGATCCTCAAGAGTCGCAGTGGCGACCCGCTGAAGTTCATCGAATTGCTCGACGAGGCGATCGACCGCGCCGGTACCGCGATCGCCGAGAAGAACCCCGACCTGCCAGCGGCTGAACGGGCCGAGATCGCCGAGGCAATCGGCATCGGGGCCGTCAAATACGCAGACCTGTCGACGGACCGGATCAAGGACTACGTCTTCGACTGGGACCGGATGCTGGCCTTCGATGGCAACACCGCGCCATACCTTCAATATGCACACGTCCGAATCTGCAGCATCTTCCGCCGGGCAGACCTTCAACGCGGCTCGATTCGGGAGTCGCAGCCGCCGCTGTTGTTGGCTACTCCACAGGAGCGCGCGCTTGCGTTGCGGCTCCTTGCGTTCGATAGCGCTGTCTGGGACACGATCGACAAGTACAGCCCACATCGACTGTGCACGTATCTGTTCGACCTGGCTCAGGATTTCACCGGATTCTTCGAGAACTGCCCCGTTCTGAAAGCGGCTGACGAAGCAACCAAGCTGAGTCGGCTGTTGCTGTGCGACACCACGGCGCGGGTGCTGGAGGCGGGACTCGGCCTGCTCGGTATTGCGGCTCCGGAGCGGATGTAGACGTGGGCTCGACCGCAGTTCCGCTCGGGCTGCTTCCCGATACTGCCGCCGTGGCCGACGATGGTTCACTCACCGTCGGCGGCTGCTCGTTGACGGAACTGGCCGAGACCTATGGCA
Organism: Actinomycetes bacterium; assembly: GCA_031422355.1. GTDB lineage: Bacteria > Actinomycetota > Acidimicrobiia > Acidimicrobiales > Ilumatobacteraceae > WLMZ01. The sequence goes on along the minus strand of JANOQU010000495.1, from coordinate 9,222 downwards.
CGCCGTTGTTCGTCTACGACGAGGCCCATCTGCGCAGTCGTTGCCGGGAGGCCGTCGCTGCGTTCGGCTATCAGAACACGGTGTATGCGACGAAGGCGTTCCTGTGCCGGGCAATGGCCAAACTCGCTTACGACGAAGGAATGCTGCTCGATGTCGCAACAGGTGGCGAACTGCACGTGGCGATGTCAGCCGGGGTCCCGGCTGGTGCGTGCACGATGCACGGCAACAACAAGAGCGTCGCCGAACTGCGGATGGCACTGACCGCCGGCGTCAGACAGGTGGTCGTCGACAGCTTCGACGAGATGGACCGGCTCGAGTTGCTCCACAGTGAGGGGCTGCCGGTGCCGAACGTGGTGCTGCGGATCACGCCCGGCGTGCATGCCCATACCCACGAATTCATCGCCACCGGCCAGGACGACAGCAAGTTCGGATTCAACCTCGGCAACGGCGATGCAATGGTCGCGGTCAATCGGGCGAGCCGTTCTGTTGCAATGCACCTCGTCGGTCTGCACTGCCACATCGGCTCGAACGTGTTCGCAGCATCGAACTTCGCCAAGGCAGCCGAAGTGATGGCCAACTTCGCCGTTCCGCTCGACCTGCCCGAACTGATCCTGGGCGGCGGGCTTGGCGTTGCATACACCGTTGGCGAGGAAGCACCCTCGATCACCCAGTGGGGCAGCGTGTTGCTGGACGCCTGCGCGGCACTCGGTGTGCGGTCGCGAGTCAGCGTGGAACCGGGCCGATCCATCGTCGCGTCCGCAGCGATCACGTTGTACACCGTCGGTACCGTCAAGCACATCCCTGGCGTCCGTACCTACATCGCGGTCGACGGTGGAATGAGCGACAACCCGCGACCGGTGCTCTACGGCAGTGGCTACGAAGCGTTTCTGCCGCGCGATGTTCGTGCCGAGCGGCCGGCGACCGCGCGGTTGGTCGGCAAGCATTGCGAGAGCGGGGACGTATTGATCTTCGACGCCCCTGTCCCGCTCGACGTGCGAATCGGTGACGTACTGGCCACCCCGGTGACCGGTGCGTACGGACACAGCATGGGCAGCAACTACAACAAGGTCACCCGCCCTCCAGTGGTTTTCGTCAGCGACGGCGCTGCGCGCGAAGTGGTGCGCCGCGAAACCTACGACGACTTACTTGCTACGGATGTCGGCTGACGGCACACTCTGCGCGAGTAACGTCGTTCGTCATGGCGAGCAAATTGGGCGAGGCGTTGGGCAAGTTGTTGCGTGGCTTGGGGGCCAAGAGCAAGCCGCCGGCACCCTCGCGTGACTCGACGCTGGCGGGGGCCAACATTCAATACAACCCGTCGCTCGACGGCAATGCAGACCCCGGCGAAGTGGTGTGGACATGGGTGCCGTGGGAGGAAGACCCGACCCAGGGCAAGGACCGTCCGGTGGTCATCGTCGGTCAGCGCAAGGGAATGCTCATTGGTGTACCGCTGACGTCCAAGCAGCGCGACGACGAAGACCAAGTGTCGGTTGGCACCGGTCCATGGGACCGCGACGGTCGACCGAGTTACGCCAAACTCGATCGAGTATTGGAAGTGGACCCGGCCCAGGTCCGTCGCGAGGGGGCAATCCTGAGCCGCTCGCACTTCGACGACGTGGTGGCCGCCCTGAAGCGACGCTGAGCCTGCCCGAACATGGACATAGGCCATTCGGCCTAATTCTGTTCAGAAATTGACACTCCCATTGCCAAAACTTAACGTCGAGGCCTACGCTGCGGCCTCTTCGAGGATGTGTTTGGAAGGGTCGGATATGTCGGATCAGTCGGTTCAGTCCCGGGGGACGCGCAAGGCGTTGATGTTGCTGGTGGGCCTTGTGACATCGGTGGTGACGTTTGCCGTTGGCGCGCGGGTGGCGAGCGCTCACCATGCCAATATCGCTGCATCTACGGATTGTTCCGGGATCGTCAGCTGGACGGCGAGTTCGTGGAGTACGAACTCGAATCTAGAGGGAGCGAACTCAGCGATTCAGGTCGGCTATGGCTTGGAGAACGAGGGCGACAGCGACCTCGATGACGACAACAACAACATCATCGATGCTGGTGAGAACCCGGTCGTGCTGACCACGGGTTCGTTCGCAGCGTTCAAGCCAGGGTCGGATCCGAAGGTCGTCGATAGTTTCTCGGGCACGTTCGCCTGGCCGGATTTCGGGCAGAACACGATCGTCGTGTACGTCATCCCGATCGGTAACTGGGGGAATGGCAACACCAGCAAGCCGCTGTACCAGGCCGCAGTGACTCGGCCGTCGAGTTGCCCGGCGGTTCCCGGTGCGACGATCGATGGCTCGTGTGTCAACAACAAGGGCAATGTTGCTGTCACGCTGTCGAACACGGGCGGTTCGGATATCAGTCTGACCGTCAAGGTCGGTTCGGCCGCTGGAGTTGCCTACAACGTGCCGAAGAATTCCACGTTGCCGGTGATCAACGTCGGGAACTTGGCGAATGGTTCGTATCTGGTGACGGTGACGAAGACCTCTGGTGGGGCAACGGTTGCCTCGAAGACGATCGTCGTGGCGTGTAATCCGGCGAATCCTGGTGCGTTGATTGCCGGGTCGTGCATCAACGACAAGGGCAATGTTGCGGTCACGCTGTCGAACACGGGTGACTTCGACATCAGACTGACGGTCAAGTTCTGATCGGCTGCTGGGGATGCCGACAACGTGCCGAAGAACTCCACGTTGCCGGTGATCAACGTCGGTCAGCTCGCAAACGGTTCGTATCTGGTGACGGTGACGAAGACCACTGGTGGTGCAACTGTTGCATCGCAGACGATCGTGGTGGCGTGTAATCCCGCAACTCCTGGCGCGTTGATTGCCGGATCGTGCATCAACGACAAGGGCAACGTGCGGGTGACCCTTTCGAACACCGGTGACTTCGACATCAGCCTGACGGTGGTGTTCAACGGTGGAACACCGTTGGTCGTGAACGTTCCCAAGAACACGCCGTCGCATGTGATCAATTTCGGTCCGCTGGACAATGGTGCGTATCCGGTGGCCGTGACCAAGACCTCTGATGGTGCGGCCGTTGCCTCGACGACAATCAACATCTTGTGTCAGCCGGCGAACCCGGCCGCCACGATCGTTGGTTCGTGCATCAACGACAAGGGCAATGTTGCGGTCACGCTCTCGAACACGGGCGACTTCGACATCAACCTGACGGTTGTCTTCAATGGTGGCACGCCAATGGTCGTGCCTGTTCCCAAGACCAGCACCCTGGCGCCGATCAACTTCGGTCCGCTCGACAACGGCTCGTATCCAGTGTCGGTCTCCGATGGCGAAAGTGTGATCGCCGGTACGACGATCGTCATCGAGTGCGAGCCCGCCAATCCCGCCGCCGCGATCGTTGGTTCGTGTGTCAACAACGCCGGCAATGTTGCAGTCACCCTGTCGAACACCGGTGACTTCGATGTCGTGCTCACGCTCACCGTCGGCGCAGGTGCCGCTACTCAGCACAACGTTCCCGCGAACAGCACGTTGCCGGTGATCGATGTTGGCAATCTCGCCGACGGGTCCTATCCGGTGGTTGTGATGAATGGTGCCGCAATTGTTGCGAACACCACGATCCTCGTGGCCTGCTCGTCCGGCACCGGAACCGTGTCACCCACGCATGAGTGCTCCGGCTTCAACGGAACAGTGACCCTCACGTTCACCCACACCGGCGGCAACGCGCCTGTCGACTTCGTGGTCGACGGTGCGACCTACACGATGAACCCGGGCGACGCACCGAAGTCGGCCGTCTACACCAATGTTGCCGATGGAACGTTCACCAAAGTGGTCACAATCAACGGGGTCCCGACGACAATCTCGGTCGAGGTTCATTGCGACCTCGTGCTGACGGGCGCCCCGATCTGCAACGAGGTCAACATCAACAACGTGGTGACCACGTACTGGTACTCCGTCACGAACCCGGGTTCCAAAGCTGCCCTGGTGACCTGGAGCGACGGGGCCGTCACGGTGCCAGCCGGCGCAACCGTCACGATCAAGAGCGCCTCGCCAACGGTCGCCGTTCAGAACGAGGGCATCACCGCCGTCACGATCAGTGCGCTCAGCGATGTGTGCGGCAACATCGTCAAATTCACCAAGGAATTGGTCGGTCAGCCACCGACGGGTGAGACCTACAAGATCCGGGTTTCGCGGCTCGTCGCCCCGAACTACCAGACGTACCTCACATTCGATCTGATCGCCGGCCAGCCACAGTTGATCGAACTGCCGTCCAGCCTCGACGGCGTCGGCATCAGCTACAAGATCGAAGAGATCGATGATGGAACTGCTTCGCTGCACACGGTCTCCCCGGACACCTTCTCGTTGCAGGGCAACCTCGGCGAGACCGTCAGCGTCGTCGTGACCAATGGATACGCAGCGGTCTCGATCGACAAGACCGTGTCCAAGACGGTCGTCAAGGGCGGCGAGACACTCGTCTACACCCTGATTGCGACGAACACCGGCGGCCTGACGCTGGACCCGGTGGTCATCACCGACTCGCTGCCGCCGAACCTGGCGATGAGTTCGGCACTCGTCGCGGACGGCAAGGGCACGTGCGTGCTCTCCAAGTCCACCCGGCCACAGCTAATCACGTGCGATCTCAACGACGCCCTGGTACAGGGTCAGTCGACGGCAGCGATCACAATCGTCGCTCTGGTCGATGTTGACACCGTGGTCGGAACGACGATCGTCAACCAGGCCAAGGTCCTTGGAACCTACGTCGGAGCTCCGAACGCCGTAACCGGGCTGACCGCCCAGGCCCACGCAGCCGAAGTTGCCCGACTGCGGGCCGACGCTTTGCTCCAAGGTGAAACTCTCAGCTGTCTGCCAGTTGTCGACGGAACGGTCTGCGACCTGTCCGCCAAGATCGGCAGCCTGGTCGAGGCCCAGACCGCCAGCGAGCCGCCGCCAGTCGTCGTGCCCGTCGTACCAGAGCCGGTGTTGGTCACGCCGCCGATCAGCGAGCTGCCTGTCACCGGCTCGACCGGTCTGAACACGATGGTCACGATTGGTTTCGTTCTGCTCGGTCTCGGCGGTGCGGTGATCTTCGCTCGCCGTCGGCGACCCATCCAGGGCTGACACGAGATCTGACAAACGGGTTTCGGCGCTCACTGCCCAGTGCGTAGCCTGCTGCCGTGGCTCTTCAAGGCAATCGTGTTCGGATCGGTGTCCTCGGGTGCGGCAACGTCGGTGCCGCATTCGTTCAACTCGTCGCCCAGCAGGCCGACGCGATCGAAGCCCGAACGGGTACACGGCTGGAGGTCACCCGAGTTGCAGTTCGCAATGTGTCGCGCGAACGCGAAGTCGAACTCGCCCCTGGAGTCTTGGTGCGCGACGCGCACGGTGTTGTCGAGGACCCGGATGTGGACCTTGTCGTCGAGGTCATTGGCGGGATCGAACCGGCTCGCGAGCTGATTGCGACGGCGCTCGGGAAGGGCAAGCCGGTCGTCACCGCCAACAAGGAACTGCTCGCCAACGTCGGTACAGAGCTGTACGCCGTGGCTGACGCGGCCGGCGTCGATCTGCTGTTCGAGGCAGCCGTGGCCGGCGGCATTCCGTTGATCCGGGCGCTGCGCGAGAGCCTTCGTGGTGAACCGATTCGCCGCGTGCTCGGCATCGTCAACGGTACGACCAACTTCATCCTGACCAAGATGACCGAAGAGGGTGCCGACTACGCCGCAGCGCTGTCAGAGGCCCAGCATCTCGGGTTTGCCGAGCGTGATCCGACGGCCGATGTGGAAGGTTTCGACGCCGGCGCGAAAGCGGCGATCATTGCAACGATCTCCTTCGGGGTCAAAGTCGTTGCCGGCGACGTGTACCACGAGGGCATCAGCGGCGTGACCGCTGCCGACATCGCGATGGCCACCCGTCTCGGCTACGTGGTCAAGTTGCTCGCGATCTGCGAGCAGGATCCAGAGTCCGGCGAGGTGGCCGTGCGCGTCCACCCGGCGATGGTTCCCAAGCAGCATCCGCTGGCCAGCGTGCGCGAGAGCTACAACGCGGTCTTCGTCGAGGGTGGCGCCGTTGGCTCGCTGATGTTCTACGGTCGCGGTGCGGGCGGAATGCCTACTGCAAGCGCGGTGCTCGGCGACGTGATCGACGCCGCTGTCAATCTCCGTCAGGGCACCCACGGTTCGGTCGGCACGTTCGGCCGAGCGACGATTCGCCCGATCGACGAAACGAGTTCGGAATACCTGCTGAGCCTGGACGTCGCGGATCGCCCCGGCGTGTTGCACGCAGTCACCGGAGTTTTCGCCCGCAACGATGTCAGCATCCGCGCCGCGGAGCAGGAGGGTTTGCACGACGACGCGCGGTTGGTGTTCATCACCCATGCCGCCAAGGAAGCATCGCTGCAGGGCTGCCTTCGCGAACTGCGCGATCTCGATGTGGTCAAGCGGGTGGGCGGCTTGCTGCGCGTCATCGGCGGCTGAACCCGATGCGGTACGTCTCCACGCGGGGAAGCGCCCCCGAACTCGGCTTCTGCGACGTGTTGTTGGCCGGTCTCGCCAACGACGGTGGGCTCTATATGCCCGAAACCTGGCCAGCGCTGCCGAATCTGGAATCCACTCGGTCCTACTCCCAGATCGCTGCCGCAGTCATGTCACCGTTCATCGGCGACGAGATCGACCCTGACGTGTTCGCCCGGCTCTGCGACGAGGCGTATGCGACGTTTCGCCATGACGCAGTCGTGCCGCTCGTGCAGATCGGCAACGATGAATGGTTGCTCGAGCAATTCCACGGCCCAACGCTCGCATTCAAAGACGTCGCGTTGCAGTTGGTCGGGCGGCTGTTCGACCACGTGCTGCGCGCTCGTGGACAGCGAGTCACAATTGTCGGGGCAACGAGTGGTGACACCGGCAGCGCAGCGATCGATGGCGTCCGCCAGTGCAGCAACGTCGACATCGTGATCCTGTACCCGACTGGCCGCACCAGCGACGTGCAGCGCCGCCAGATGACCACCGTTGATTCGCCGAACGTCAACACGGTGGCCGTCGATGGCACGTTCGACGACTGCCAGGACCTGATCAAGGCAATGTTCAACGACGCAGCGTTTCGCGAGCGGATGAATCTGTCTGCGGTCAACAGCATCAATTGGGCACGGGTCATGGCCCAGATCGTCTATTACGTCACGTCGACCCGGTCGCTCGGCGCGACCACCGACTCTCCGGTCACGTTCAGCGTCCCGACCGGCAACTTCGGCAACGTGCTCAGTGGTTGGATCGCCCGCCAGATGGGTGCGCCAATCCACGACTTCATCGTTGCGTCAAACGCCAACGACATCCTGACCCGGTTCATCAATGACAACGACATGTCCGCTCGACCGGTGGTGCCGACTGTCAGCCCGTCGATGGACATCCAAGTCTCGTCCAACTTCGAACGCCTGCTGTTCGAGATGAACGGCCGCGACGGCGGGATGACCGCCGAGCAGTTGCAGCGATTCCGTCACCAGGGGACATTGCAGGTCGAGGCTGATCAGGTGCACGAGTGGATCACCCCTTCGTTCCGAGCGGCCCGATTCGACGACTCTGCGACGCTCGCAGAAATCCGCCGCGTCTACGAATCAAGTGGGCAATTGATCGATCCGCACACTGCGACCGCCACAGCCGCAGTGCGCCAGATGGGAGCCACCAATGATGGCCGACCGGTCATCAGCCTGGCCACCGCCCACCCGGCAAAGTTTCCCGACGCCGTGCAGCGTGCCACGGGCGTCATTCCAGTGCTGCCTTCGCATCTGGCCGACATCTTCGACCGCCCCGAGCGGACGAATGTGGTTGCCAACGACCTCGCTGACGTGCAGGCGTTCGTCGAGCGTTGCGTCGCCAACAATCGGTTGTGAGGGGGACGAAGTCGTGGATAGGGTGCAGTCGCCCGCTATCCCGGGTTGCACGTCGAGCGCCTCTTTCTGCGGGCGGCACCGAGATCGTGTACAACCCTCCAGCTGGTCCGTGGGACCCGCGAGGGACTACCTCTGAAAGTAGGATTCCCGTGGCTGCGGATGCCCTCGAACAGTCAGTGCTCGAATCGAAAGATCGCGAGCAGCTGATGGCCATTGCCTCGGCGCTCGGCGTGAAGTCGACCTCGCGAGCCAAGAAGGCTGACCTGATCCAAAAGATTCTCGAACAGACCGGCGCTCTGCCGCTGGCTGGCACGACCCAAGCAGCGTCTGAAACAGCAGCGGCTGAACCCAAGGTCGGCGCCGTCGAGGTGACGGTCGGCCCGGACGGCGAGCCGCTCGCCGATTGGGAGATCGAACTGCTGAGCCAAGGAATCAGTACCGAAACCCGGCCGGTCTCAGCGGTTGTGGACCGACACCGAGATGATGACAGCGGCGACGGAGATTCCACAGATGGCGACGCCGATGCCGACGGCTCTGACGGCGATGGGGGCGATGGGGCTGATGGTGATGGGGCCGACGGCGACGGCGAGAGCCGGAACCGCCGCCGCAGGCGGCGCCGCAACAAGAATCGCTCGGACAGCCCAGCGGACGTGGGCAATGACCAGCCCCGCCCCGACACGCAACGCCCGGACAACCCGCGCCAGGACGGGCCGCGCCAGGACAGCCCGCGCCAGGACGGGCCGCGCCCGGACACCCAGCGCAACGGACGCAATGACCGTAACGACCGATTCGAAGCCGAGAGCGGTCAGGGTGGAGGGGGTGGCCTCGAACCAGTGGCCGTCGCTGGGTACCTCGACCTGCGCGACGAGGGATACGGGTTCTTGCGGGTCAGCGGCTATCTCCCGAGTCGTGACGATTCTTACATTCCGGTCAAGCTCACCCGCCAGTTCGGACTCCGCAGGGGCGATCACGTCACGGGCCTCAGTCGGCCTGCCGGGCGGAACGAAAAGAACCCGGCCTTACTCGAGGTGCACACCGTCAACGGCGACGAGCCCGACAAGGCTCGCGATCGGCCGCGGTTCGAGGATCTGACACCGCTGTTCCCCGATACCAAGCTTGTACTGGAGAGCCCGGGCGACTCCAGCCCGAACAACATGACAGCCCGGATCATCGATCTGATCAGTCCGATCGGGCTCGGCCAGCGGGGCATCATCGTCTCGCCACCCAAGGCCGGCAAGACCACGATCATGAAAATCATCGCAACGGCGATCGAGAAGAACCATCCGGCCGTCAAGTTGATCGTGTTGTTGATCGACGAGCGACCGGAAGAAGTCACCGACATGCGCCGGACGGTGAAAGGTGAGGTGGTCGCAAGCACATTCGACCGGC